>JABJAL010000122.1 GCA_018669005.1 Nitrospinaceae bacterium | reverse complement strand
GGGCTTGTTGGGCGGCCTCCTCGACCGCTGCCATGAGCCCCTTGGGCGGTGCCTCCCATTTTCCACCTCCGTCGTTACCACTTTCAGGTGAATCTGGGCCCTTGCCGAGTAGCTTGAGCTTTAAATCCTCGATTCGATTATAGAACCCTGGACTGTGCGGGGTAGATGAGATTTTGAGGAATTTTCTGTCGAAGTGGTGCATAAACTCATGTATCAGGGTATCGAAAAATGTCTTGCCCGCCACCACCTTTCCGCGCACCGCTGTCAGATTCGCTATCAGGATGACCTGATCCTCAAGGTAGTAGGCGCCGTATTCCTTGTAAGCTAGTCGTCCACCCGATTTCTTATGTGGTTGGTTTTTGTCCAAGACATGCAGCCGAACCGGAGTAATCCTCAGCCGGGCGCACATCGCGCTCAGGAGCTTTTGTCCGTAGGCCTCTCTCGTTCCGGCCCCATTGGCGACGATTAGTTTGCGGGTGAGTTCGCGCTCTTCAACTGTCGGCCTGATTCGAGCCTGATGTATTCGGCTAGACCGTTTGTAGTCGGGAGTGTCGCGGCGTCTGCCCATCGCGATTCTCCATCGGGCGAAAAGTAGTTTAATTATACGGCTTCTTGTCTCAAGGTGCGAGCCTGATTTGTTGACACTCTGGTATCAGGGTGATAATTTCGCGCCGTAATTCCTTCTAGAATCAATCTTCAGATTTTCGGCGCCGCATACCGAGAGTCAATCAATAATTTCCAATTTGCCAAAAAGGAGGAGAATCCGAATGACAGATTACCCTACATGGGCCCGAGGCGGGATGATGGTCGATTGGGAGCACCGTATCGACATGGACCGTATGCGTAAGGAGCGGGTCACTAAAACCCAGGCAGCCATGAAAGAGGCTGGCATTGACGCTCTCATCCTTTGGAAGGATGAAAATGTCCGCTACTTGACAAGTGCGCGTGTCATTATGATCCAGTATCGCTCCTCGACGACTTACGGCGTCCTCCTTCACCAGGAAGGGAACCCCACGCTGCTTGCTTCATCGGGAGAGGCGCACCGCATAGAGGAATGTATGCCCTGGATCGATGACTATGTTCCCATCGGGATACTTGAGGAGCCCGGTCTTGTTGAGAGTACAGTTCGCGATGACATCGCTAAAAGGATGAAGGACTGGGGTGTTGCGGACGGTAATATTGGTCTCGATGGACATACCTTTATGCAACGTGCTGCCCTTGATAAATATCTTCCAGATGCCACTTTCGTGGATGGCGAGATGTTCATGTACATGAGCCGGGTCCAGAAAACGCCGGACGAGGTTGCTTGCCTCCATCAAGCATGTGCCATCGCAGATGCGGTGACGATAACTGCTCTCAATACGGCAGTGCCCGGCGTCAGAGAGTTTGATGTTGCAGCCGAGGCCATGAAGACCCTGTTCACCCATGGCGGCGAGTTTGGTCACTTGGCCTCTCCATTCGTTGCGTCGGGCGAGCACATGGCCCCCCCGACACGATTTCCCACGGACAAAATTATTCGTAACGGCGATATCGTATTCATCGACATTGGTGCTTGCTGGAACGGTTATTTTGGCGATTGCGGGCGGGCGAAGACTGCAGGCGGCCCACCTCATCCAATGCAGATAAAGGTTTATACGACTGTCTACAAGGCCCTCAAGGCAGGAATCGACAAGATGCGCCCAGGTTATACTAACGACGACTCGGCAGCCGAGTTCTTGGAAGTAGCTCGTTCTGCAGGGCTTGAAGAGAACTTTATCAAGCTCTTTATTGGACACGGTTGTGGTATCTCGCCGAACGAGCCTCCCTATGTGGGCGAGGTGATGCCTGGGGCCGAGAGTGTCGAGTTCAAGCCCGGAATGACTTTCGCCATTGAGCCGCTGATCTTTGTGCCAGGTATTCCCGGCGGCGCTGGGGTCCGCATCGAGGACCACATCCTCGTCACAGACGGCGACCCGGTCTACATGACTCGAGCACCGTATTGCCAGGAACTTATAGAGCAGGACTAATAGTTCACGTATCATGGAAAGGCGTCCCGCCGAATCGCTGGGGCGCCTTTTCTTTCGTCTGGCGTAGGAGTGTGTGTGCTCGAAGTATCACTGGCAATCTCATCAGCGCTCTTTTATGCCCTGACTTACATCCTCTCGCGATTAGCGGCCGAAGATATTTCTCCTATACAGGGCGCTTTTATCAATTCGGCTACCGTCGCCGCGATTATGTTGCCATGGTCGTTGTTCACGGTGCCAGTATGGGAATTCCTGAACCCGGTTCTTCTTTGGTTCGTCGGAATCGGAGTTTTTATACCTGGTCTCGCACGAATGCTTCATTATGCGGGTCTCCAGCGTATTGGTGCCTCACCGGCCGCACTAATACGGGGAGTGGGGCCGCTGTTTTCGAGTTCACTCGCCGTCCTGTTGTTGGGCGAGACGCTATCCTTTGAATTAGCTACGGGAACGGGCTTCATAATACTAGGCGTCGCAATTCTCTCCATTAGGAAAGAGGAAATGCGTTCCTGGGCCCTAAGCGGAATCGTATTGTCCCTAGCCGCGACCATGACTTTTGTATTTCGGGATATCATCATCCGGCACTCATCCCCAGACGTGCCATATAAAACTTTGGCCATTCTAGTCATGTCCCTGACGTCCACCGTCGTGATGGGTGCCGCCTGGGGGCAATTTGAAAAACGGTCCATCACCTCGGTGCCGCGGCGGGGAATCATTCTCTTCGTGATGGTCGGGATATCGACTGTTTTCGCACAACTAGCGCTTTTTCATGCTCTCGATGTGGGCCGAGTGGTGGTCGTTACCCCAATCATTGCGTCCCAGCCGCTTTTCGTCATGCTTTTATCGGTTTTCCTGCCTCGTGGGATGGAGAAAATCACGATGTTCATGATCCTTGGCGGGGCGATTATCGTCCTGGGTGGGACGATAATCGGCATTGGTTGATAGGGCCTCGGCCCTTTTCTGGCTGACCACTGCGGCGTACAATTCTCTCTATTCGAATCCTTTTCATATTTCAGATCCGCTTATCTCTGTGGGGAAGGGCGGGCGCTTGAACTCGATTAAAAGGAGGGGTCATGGCAATCAAGAAGCTAAGAACACAGCGCGATAACCAACAGTGGATGCTCGACTTGGCGCTCAACATGCGCGGACGGGTGCAGAATTTCGAACTCGACGAGACCGAGGCTCCTCATGGCAGGCGAGCTCATAACTACCAGATGTACCCCAAGGTTTGGCGTCAAGAGGCAGAGCACCATGAAGCCCTTGCCAGGAAAGCACACGAGAACGGCTTTGCCCATACGGCCGCGGAGCACTACGACAACGCCATTCAGGCCTACCGCACGGCGCAGCATCCAATTTTCTATGACGACAATCCGGTAAAGCTCTATTTGTGCTCAAAACTCAGGGAGATGGTGGATCTTCGATCCGAGGTCTGTCCCAACCCCATCGAACGTGTGGAGGTTCCATTCGACGATGGCAAGACAATTTCGTGTCTACTCCATCTCCTGCCAGACCGACGACGCGCGCCGTGTCTGATCTACGTTCCGGGAATGGATCAGACGAAGGAATCATTTCCCCGCGCATTCAACAATCCTGGCCTTTCGAGGGGTTTCCATGTCATCTCGATTGATGGGCCAGGGCAGGGCAACTCGAACATGCAGAAAATTCGGGCAGTTGGAGACAATTACGAACGCGCCGGGGCGGCAGTGATCGACTATCTGCTCGGGCGTGAGGAGGTGGACCCTTCACAAATTTATGTGTTGGGGGTGAGCATGGGGAGCTATTGGTCTCTCCGTCTGGCGAGCTACGATCACCGCATCGCGGGGCTAGTGAGTGCGATAGCCTGCTTTAATCCGAACAATACGATATTCACAAGATCCTCGCCGCGATTTAAACAGATGTTCATGTACATGGCAGGGATGGAAGATGAGGATGAGTTTGACGAAATGGCGCAGGGAATGACTGTGAAGGGCTACGCTGAGAAAATAAAGTGTCCGGTCTTACTAGCCACCGGAGAGTTCGACCCATTATGCCCGCTTGAAGACGCTATCGAAGTCTACAGCGATATTAAGAGCTCAAAGGAGATGTGGGTTTTCGAGAATCAATTCCATATCCTCTGGTCTATTGATAATCTGGGTGGTCTTGGATTTCACCAGTACATGTTCGACTGGCTGAATCGCAATTTCATCGAAGGGGACGGGCTACCCGAGGAGTACGACCGAACCGCCTACATCGAAAAAGGCGGGGACGGACCTTTTGGCGATTGTGAATGGACCCCCCCAGTTGGGCCGGGCAATGTATATTTCTAAATATCGATAAAATGAAAAAAAACAGTCCCTTGAGGAATTGCCTCAGGGGACTTGTTTTAATTGAGCCGCCGAATCAGCCGAGTTGATCTTCGATGCCAAGTTTCGAGGCCAGCTCCTGCACAGCCTTGAGAACAGGTTCGGCGACGGGGATGCCGTTGTTGCGCATATCCCGCTCGCGCTCGGCGGCTCCTTCTCCTGGGATGTGGATGACACCGCCATCGATGGGGGTCGAATCTTTGATCTCGCGGATTTTCTTGTCCATCTCGGCCTTAAACTCGCCGATGTCGCGGAAAAGGTCGGGGCGCATTGCGAAGTAAACCTGTCCTGTATTGGTAGGTGAATGGTAGTCCTCGTTGAAATCGATGACATCACTACCGAAGGCGGCGCCGTTCATGATTCCTGCCAACATTCCGATGACCAGGTTGAGGCCGTAGCCTTTGTGGCCTCCGATGGGAAGCAAGAAACCCTCGTGTGCTTTTGTGGCATCGGTGATGGGATTGCCATGCTTGTCCATCATCCAGCCCTCGGGCATGGGTGTTCCGTTTTGTGCGTAAACCTTTACTTTTCCATAAGAGGCGACGGTGGTAGCCATGTCGAGGACGAAAGGAGGCTCCTCACCTGTTGGTATCGCAAATGCCATGGGGTTGGTGCTCAGCAGCATGTCGATACCGCCCCAGGGTGGCATGTGGTTGGCGTTGGCCACCGCCATGTACATACCCACCATGTCGTGGGGTAGGGTGAGGGCGGCGTAAACTCCTCCCGCGCCCGAATGGTTGCCCCGCTGTATACCTATCCAGGCAAGTCCGGTTTCCTTTGCTTTTTTTATGGCAAGCTCGGCAGCGAAGGTCATAACAACTTGGCCGAGGCCGTTGTCTCCGTCAACGAGAGCGCTCACCGGGGTTTCACGAAGGGCTCGGATTTCTGGCTGAAGGTTATAGCCCCCCTCTGAGATACGCCGACTGTAGGGCGCAAGGCGCATGAGTCCGTGTCCATGCATACCTCGAAGGTCCGCCTCGATCATACGGCGGGCAAAGATTTTGGCGTGATCGGCGGGGACTCCCTGAGCCTCCACCGCCGAGATAATGAATTTTTCAAGCCGATCAACCGGAAAACGCTTGTCCGACATGACTCCTCCAAAATATTTTTGATTAGCGACTGACCCTTTGTGCCGGAAATTTTGGTGCCGTCAGCAGAATGTAAAGATTCAATAAATGTAGTTGATTTTGAAACTGTCCCCGAACATTATCATATGTAAGGTTTTTTGTGGATTGCAGATGCTTCAATCCTAAATATTTGTCATCACTGTCGGCGTACCTCGCGTCCTCCGAACCGAAGGCTAAGGAGCCCCCATGAACTTTATCAAGAAACAAGAATGGGCCATGCCCGAGCGGGAGGCAACTCCCGAGTCGGTGTTCATGAACAGAAGAAAATTTATGCTGGGAGCTGCGGGTGCCATCGCCACCAGTGCCGTGAGTGGGGTTGGCGAGGTACTCGCTGCCGCTCCACAAAAGGACAAGACCCTCGACCTCTATCCTGCTAAGCGCAATCCAGACTTTACGCTTGACCGTCCCATGACCAAGGAGCAGGTAGCCTCAACCTACAATAATTTTTATGAGTTCGGCACGACAAAGGGTATCTACTGGCTCTCCAAGCGCCTTTCACTACGCCCATGGCAGGTGAGGGTGGATGGACTGGTAAACAAGCCCAAGACCTACGATATCGACTCGTTAATTCGCACGATGCCGCTTCAGGAGCGCCTCCTGCGCTTTCGCTGTGTTGAGGCCTGGGCAATGGCGGTTCCTTGGACAGGTTTTTTGATTCGAGATCTCATTAAGGCAGTAGAGCCTAAGAGCAGCGCCAAGTACATAGTTTTCAAAACCTTCCACAACCCCAAGGTCGCCCTCGGCCAGCTACGAGTGTGGTATTCGTGGCCCTACACCGAGGTGCTCACCATGGAGGAGGGGATGAACGAAATGGCTATGCTCGCTACCGGCATTTACGGCAAGCCTTTGCCGCACCAACACGGAGCACCTTTGCGTCTCGTTCTTCCTTGGAAATACGGTTTTAAGAATGGTAAATCTCTCGTCTCGATCGAGTTTGCCGATAAGCGTCCCAAAACCTTCTGGGAAAAAGCTGCGCCTAGCGAATACGGTTTTTGGGCAAATATTAATCCGGCCTTCGACCATCCTCGCTGGTCCCAGAAGACAGAGCGCATGTTAGGCACCGATAAGCGCCGTCCTACTCAACTCTTCAACGGTTATGGGAAATGGGTGGCGCACATGTATCCAGACATGAAGGATCGGCGGTACTTCTTTTAGGCGGGGAAAAATCCCTTCAGGTGAATCGCATTTTGCTCCTCATCTGCGATCATTGCGGTCGGATATATAGTCAAACCAAGTTGCTGGCATGTTCTCCGAACACTAGAGCAGAGCGGTAGTGCATCTTTGGGCTCTGTGGTGCGGGTTGATTCACCACAAATAACTGCCCCGCGTCTTTACTGAGGCCCTTGGCTAGGGTAGATAGAGATATCAACTTTATTCAAGACTGGACGTGCCTGAATGGCCCGCCCGGATGCATACCTAATGTTTTTCGATCCGCTGTAGCGGGCAAGTCCTAACAGGAGAAAATCATGTCCACAATCGTCGATCTTAGCCGCGAACTGTATCATCGAACCCCTCAATATCCTGGCCAGCCTTCCATCATTCACGGAGTTTGGAAAAGTCACGCAGAGGCTTTCTCTGATTCAGGAAATGTCCAGGGTAACAGCGTCCATTACTTCACGATGCCTGACCACGGGGGCACCCATCTTGACGCCCCGCGCCACTTCGGGCCGGATGCTACTCCGATCAACGAATATCCGCTTGAGAATTGCTATGTAATGGGCACCTGCATTGACCTTCGTCACATCTCACCTAAGGCCGAAATCACGAGCGACGATCTCTCGGCCGCGATCAAAAAATCTGGACACCCGGTTCAAAAGGGAGGGACTATTCTTCTTTGTACTGGCCACCATGAACGCACCTTCCCTACACCAGCCTACAATACTGACAATCCAGGTGTGAATGTTGCTGCCACCGAATGGCTAGCCGACCAAGGCGTCGTACATTTTGGTATCGACTCGATGCGCCCCGGCCCGGCGGGGGACGTGAACTCTCTCGTCCACAAAGCCTGTCTCGACAAAGGAATTACCCATCTTGAGAGTTTGTGCAACCTTGAGTCTATACTTGATAAAGGACCCTTCCGCTTTGTCTGTTTCCCGATGAAATGGCGTGGCGGAACCGGCTCGCCCGTTCGCGCCGTAGCAATATTTGAGGACTAGAATTTTCAGGTATTATGAATGATTCGTTACAGGGCGCTCCCTCCGGGGGGCGCCTTTCGTAGTTTAGAAGTGTCCGTTTAGCCATGCCCTGGCAGTGGCTTCGATGATTCGCAAAGCACCAATGCCACCCATCTCTGCTCCCTTCTCGAAGTCTCCGTCTACGTTTCCCATTTGATTGGTAACGTGCGCAAAACAGACGACAGGTTTTTTTTTGGCTTTAGAAAAAGCATATAGGGCGGCCGCTTCCATCTCGACAGCCAGAATTCCGATTTCTCGAGAATGAGCGATAGCGGTCTTTGTTTCACGAAAGGGGGCATCTGTTGTCCAAGTGGCCCCATGCTCGACAGTATCTGGGATATCCGAGAAGGCACCCTCTAAAATGGACAGCAATTCTTCAGAAATCTCACAGTACTCCGAGGGTGGAAGATAGTGGTAACTGCAGCCTTCGTCACGTAGTGATTTTTCAATTAATACAAAATAAGGAGGTTTCCTGACGGGAAGTATCTGTCCTGATGAGGTCATACTGATGACGAGGCGGCAACCTGAAGCGAACATTTGCTCAGCAATGAGAACGGCATAAGGAGCACCTACCGCGCATCCGACGATGCCATAGCTAATTCCTCCGAGAGAGAAATTATATAGTTCTGAATGGTAGCAAGCCCAGTTTTCGTTAAGCGTTGCTTCTCCCTCTCTGATTAAATGGCGTAAAATGTCTCCGTCGGGATCGAGGAGGCATATCTCAGGTATATTTCCCTCAGATATGCCTAGTTGCCGCCGAGCTTCTCGCATCAGATTTTTAGGGTCGAAAACCGATGGTTCGTCGATATTTTTTTGGGATAAAATTGGTGGCATGTTGAAATCTGACATGGGCGAAGTGTAGTAGGAATTTCAGATGAAGGTAAACAGCATCTCTCCGGGTTAACCGAGGAGTCAATCAGCGGGGGCGAGGTCTGATTCAATAGATTCTTTGGCCTGCCTTTATATCTAGGCGGCTACTTTGTATTGCGATTTAGCATAATTCATATAAAGCTCCTTTTTCTGAGGTGTTTTTTAAGGCCTAATCCTGGAAATTCAGGAGAAAAACTCCACTGTCGCCCCCTTTTCGCCCCCTTTCCAAAATGCTAGATTTCACGAGTCAATAAATTTGAATATGCCTTCTTTTAATACATGCCGGAGATCCAGGGGGATTTCGGGAAGCCAGATCATATCGATGGCCAAGTCTGCACATTTTAAAATTGCTGGTTCTCGAATCGTCCGTGCCCGTTCTCAACGTGGCTGGAATCGCAATCAGCTTGCACGTATTTCTGGGATAAGTTGGGCGAACCTTGCTCGTTATGAAGAAGGGGAAAACGAGCCAAGCGCCGGAAAGCTGCTGTGTATCGCCGAGGCCCTTGGCGTTTCTGTGGATTGGATTTTGGGTCGAGAGGGGGCTAAGGAGAGTGTCGTTGCTGGGCCGGTCGATGTAACCATCCGCATGTCGAGCAATATTCAGGGCTCGGGCATCGTCGATGAGTCAGAGTTCCGGGCCGTTCCGCTCGTATCGGGAACTATCGCGGCAGGCAGCGCTCGAATTGTTGATGAGAACATTGATGAATATGCCCTGATTCACATCTCTCAAATAACAGGGCGGTCTGATCTAGTTGCAGTTCGCGTTGATCTTGAAATGGGCCGGAGCATGCTCCCCCTCATCCAGCCTGGTGCCGTCGTAGTTATCGATCGCCAAGATAATTTGATCATCCCTGATGGTATGTACGCCGTGAGGGACCATTCAGGGGGATGCACTTTGAAGCGTCTCCAGTGGACAGCACCTCGCCTCTGGTTGGTCCCCGAAAACCGCGATGAACCTGTAGCCCACATTGATCTCGATGTCGAGGGACCCGAGAAGTACATTGTCGGTCGGGTGGTGTGGGCTTACCAGCCACTGGTATAAGCATGAACAACAAAAGCCCCCGAGGCCATGTGACTTCGGGGACTTTTGTTTATTTTGGAAAATTAGAATGTCTAGTTTTAGTTCTCAAGTAATTTTTCGAATTTCTCGGTTAGCGCAGGGATGACTTTTTTGTAGTCGCCCACAATGCCGTATCGCGCCCTCTGGAAAATTGGTGCATCCGGATCAGTGTTGATGGCGACGATGTTCTTACTTGGCCCAGCGCCGACCATGTGCTGCATCGCACCCGAGATGCCCACCGCGACGTAGAGCATCGGGCTTACGATCTTGCCTGTTTGTCCTACTTGCATGTGTGTGGGGGCCCAGCCTGCATCAACAGCAGCCCTGCTTGCTCCCACAGCGGCCTTGAGGAGCTTGGCAAGTTTTTCAAGCTGTTCGAAGTTTTCAGGTCCTCCCAATCCCCGTCCGCCACTTACGACATATTCGGCATCCTCAAGACGAACGCCTTCAGACTCAACTTGTCTGGTTTCGACATAGCTTGTCTTTAAGTCCCCCTCTTCGACAGAGACGGCAATTTCACCCATCTCACCGCTCCGGCCTTCGTCCTCATCGGCAAGAGCAAACGCTTTCATGCGAATGGTGGCGGTAGCTGTTTCTGTCTTGGACCGTACGTGGCTCATGGCGTTGCCTGCGTAAACAGGACGCACCGCCGAGAGCTTGCCATCCTCCAAGGAGAGTTCGGTGCAGTCGTTAGCGAAGCTCGTGTTGTTCCGAAAGGCGATTCGAGGGGCAATGTCACGTCCGATTGATGTGCAGCCCGTTAGGAAAATGGAGGGTGATACTTCTTTGTAGGCCGTGTCCACAACCTGGGTGTATGCGGCGTTGTTGTATCCCTCTAGGATATTGGCTTCGGCAGCGATGACCTTGTCTGCTCCAAGGGCGATGAGTCCTTTAGCGAGATCTTTCGTGCCCTCGCCGCCGAGAAGGAGCGCGACGAGTGAGCCGCCATTCTCGTTCGCAAGATTTTTTCCGATATTACAGAGCTCGCTACTCACCAAGGAAATTCGATCATTGATTCTTTCAGCTAATATCAGAACGTCATTCGACATGAATTGTTATCTCCCTTGTGTTCTAGATTATTTTGTCTTCGCGAAGACGGTCGCCGAGTTTGTCGGCGGCTTCCTCAAGCGAGTCAGCTTCAATAAATTCACAGTTGCCGCTCAGATCAGGCTTGTAGAGGCGAGTTAGTTCAAGTGTCGATCCGGTAGATCCGACCGTGGTGGCGTCTACATCCACATCGCTCAAACCCCATATTGGAATCTGCTTGCGCGAAGCCATGAGTATTCCCTTGACCGAAGGCAGTCGTGGGTTGTTAATTTCATTACTTGCCGTAAGGAGGCAGGGGGTCGTGATTTCGACAACTTCTTCTCCGTCTTCGAGGACGCGGTCGCAGCGAAGGGTGTCGCCGTTCACTTCTATCTTGATGAGCTGTGAGGCGCTTGGGATGTCGAGGGCTTCAGCTAGCGCGATAGATGTGGCACCTTGGCTCCAGTCGCTGCTGATACGCCCGCAGAGGAGGATGTCGAAGGTGCCAATTTTCTTGATGGCGCCTGCAAGGATGCGAGCGACGCCAAAAGAGTCTGAATTCTCAAAAGCCTCATCTTGAAGCAGGATTGCCTCATCACAGCCCATGGCAAGGCATTTTTTGAGAAGATCCTTGGCGCTATCTCCCCCGACAGTGAGGACGGTGATTTTGCCGCCGTGGGCCTCCTTGAGGAGGATGGCCTCCTCTATGGCGTATTCATCGAAGTTGCTGATGATGGGCGAAACATTCGCAGGTGGAACGACGGATAAATTTTCCTCATCTACCTTGAAATCCCTTGGCGGGATGTCGTGGTCGAGGACCTGCTTGACGCAAACGATAATGTCCACTTTTTTTGGCTCCCCTCTACTTAATTGATAAATGCTGGATATGTCGAATACTGGAACTTCCCCAATGTATGCGGGAAGTTCAAACCTACTTTTAGTCCTGGCGTGTGGGGCCGTCAACTGTATTGGGAGTAATTGCGTAAATAAAAGTCGGGCGGGTCTTTTGTTTGGTTTGACGATAGATTGACAGTCTAGAAAAGCGAGCCATAAGATGGGTTGTTGAAATGATAAGAACAATGCAATAAAAGGCGGGACAGGAGCATCCAAACATTCCGATTTTAGCTAGTTATGCATGTGCGGCAACGCACAATGGGAGTCGATTCGATGACAGAAGTGACGAGCGAGCAGGTACTTGAGGCACTCAAGAAGGTGAAGGACCCGGATCTGGGTAAGGATGTGGTTAGCCTCAATATGATTAAGGATGTTCAAATTTGTGGCGACGCTGTGGCGTTCACGCTGGAACTCACGACACCAGCCCACCCCCGCAAGGAACAATTCATGGATGAGTGTCGGATGGCTGTGGGTACGCTCGATGGCGTGGTCACGGTAAACGTGCGCCTCGATAGCCATGTGACTGCTAGACCCACGGCACAGGGGAAGATGTCGGTCGATGGTGTCAAGAATATTGTCGCTGTCGCGAGTGGAAAGGGTGGAGTGGGTAAGTCTACAGTTGCTTCAAATCTTGCGCTCTCGCTCGTGGGCGAGGGTGCCCGCGTAGGTATACTCGATGCCGACATATACGGGCCCAGTCAGCCTCAAATGCTTGGTATTGCCGGTGAGAAGCCTATGTCCGATGAGAACAACCGTATTTTTCCGCTTGTGGGCCATGGTGTGCAGGTGATGTCGATGGGGTTTCTGGTCGAAGAGGATAGTCCTGTCATTTGGCGGGGGCCGATGGTGATGAAGGCACTGGTCCAATTCTTGGGCGAGACGAAATGGGAGGATCTCGACTATCTTATTCTCGACCTTCCCCCAGGAACAGGTGATGCTCAGCTTACGATCGTACAACAGGTCTCGTTGGCTGGCGCAGTTATTGTCACGACGCCCCAGGATATTGCTTTGCTCGATGCACGTAAGGGACTGCAGATGTTCCGCAAGACGGACGTGCCGATTCTGGGGATCATCGAGAATATGAGCTATTATGAGTGCCCTGGCTGTGGACGCCGAGAAGAAATATTCGACAACGGCGGCGGCGAGAAGGCTGCGTCGCGCTACGAAGTTCCTTTTTTGGGGGCCGTGCCGCTCGACATAAAGGTTCGTTTGGGAGGCGATCGTGGCGAGCCTGTCGTGGTGAGTGATCCCGAGAGTGCAGTGGCGGTCGCTTTCCGTGAGGCTGCGAGAAAAGTAGCTCTTCAGGTTGCTATCCACAACTCATCGGCACCTTTCAGTGTGCCTGAACTCAAGATAATCAGCTAATTCCGCCTTTGGTGGTATTTTCTTCGCAATAAAATTAATTCTTTCTACTCCGCCATTAATCGGGTGGGTCTAAAATTTTCTCGCTGTTCTTTTTGGAGAGGATATCCATGGACAATTCTGATTCATTGAAAGTGGCTTTTATCGGTCTTGGTTGGTGGGGTGATGTTCTTGCTGATGCTGCGGTGGCTTCGGGTGTGGCGGAAGTGGTGGGTGGATATTCCCGAACAGCGGGTACGCGCGCGAAATTCGCAGAAAAATTCTCGTGCAAAAATTATGATTCACTTGAAGCGCTCCTTGCCGACCCCGATTCCGAGGCGGTCGTCATTGCCTCGGCGAACGGAGTGCACAAGGCACATACGCTTGCGGCGGCG
The DNA here is from genome assembly GCA_018669005.1 of Nitrospinaceae bacterium. Classification (NCBI taxonomy): domain Bacteria; kingdom Pseudomonadati; phylum Nitrospinota; class Nitrospinia; order Nitrospinales; family Nitrospinaceae; species Nitrospinaceae bacterium. The sequence continues at coordinate 55,155 of JABJAL010000122.1, read as the reverse complement.
GAGGCGGGTAAGCACATTCATCTCGAAAAGCCGATGTCTTTTTCCATCGCAGACTGCAAGGAGATGATCAGTGTCTGTGAGACGGCTGGTGTCAAACTCGGCATTGGTCAGAATTTTAGGCGATGGCCCATGTTTCGTCGCGCCAAGAAAATGATAGACGCCGGAGATTTAGGAACTGTCAGTCTGGCGTCGGTGAATTTTTCGGGTCCTCTTGGCCTCACTGCCGGGGAGGGGAGTCCACGCTGGGACCCGGTGGAGAATCCAGGAGGCCCTCTCTACAGCTACACTATTCACTTAGCCGATCTCATGGAGGGGCTCTTTGGCGAAATTGATACAATCCATGCGGTCTGCGGCAAGGTGGGCGGACCCTCTAAGACCGACGACGCGGCAGGAGGGGTCCTTCACTTCAAAAACGGGATGGTCGGTATCCTTTCGGGGAGCTACACCGCGCCATTTCGCTTCATAGGAAGTATTGAGGGCAGTAAAGGTGCGCTAAGCTTTTCAAGTGGCGGGGCGCCAACCTTCCAGAAATTCGAGGACGGCATGGCTGACGCCGAGGTACTCGACATCGGCTACGGATTCTGGAACGGACGCGACCTAGGCAACGCCGAGCAGTTTAGCGACCTTCGACGCTCTATCCGCGAGGGTGGGGATCCTGAGGTCAACGGTACGAATGGGCTGCGTGCCCTAGGTGTTATGCAGGCTATGCTGAAGAGTCATGCCGAGGGCCGCGCAGTTTCGATGGAAGAAATTTTGGCCGACTAGAATTGACCTCTCTTTTTTGCTTGTTCGGATTGTAATGAAGGTAGGAATATTTTGTGCCAAAAATAGTTATCGCAGATCCTATTTTTTCGCGAATTGAACACTGGGATTGTGGACCCGAGTGGTTTGGGGCCCCTTACGAAGTTGTGTGGCCCAAGGGCTATTCATTCGATGAAATGAAACCTTATCTTCCTGGCGCCGAGGGTATTGTCACCTGCTTTGACCCATTTACCGCTGAGATGATGGACGTTTGTGGGCCCTCACTCAAGGTCGTGGCTAAGCCCGGCGCTGGCTATAACAACATTGACGTAGCAGCAGCAACCAAACGGGGTGTTATGGCCTGTAACGCAGAAGGGGTGCGGGGGCGTGCCGTGGCCGAATATGCATTTTTTCACATGCTATGGCTATCACGAAACGGATGGCTCAAAGGCAAGCCCGAGTGGGAGACTACACCTATGCTCCAGTTGGGCGGTAAGGTCATCGGAATTGTCGGACTGGGTGACATTGGTGGACATCTTGCCCGTATGGCCGATGGGTTTGGCATGAAGGTTCTCGTCAATACGCGGACTCCCGACCCTTCACGGGTACCAGGTGTGGCGCTTGAGTTCTGCTCCTTCGACGAACTGCTCCCCCAGGTGGATTATCTGGTCTTGTGTGTACCGCTGAATAGTGAGACGCAGGGTATGATCAACTACGGCGCTATATCAAAGATGAGAAAAGAGGCATTTCTCATCAACATGGCTCGTGGGTCTGTGGTTGTCACGGACGACATTCTTGCCTCTGCAAGAGAAGGCCTTATATCTGGCTTCGGGCTCGACGTAATCGATCCAGAGCCTTTTCCCTTGGATCACCCTCTTCGTAAATTCAACAACGTACTCATTAGCCCCCACCACGCCTCGCGCACCCGCGAGACTGATGCCGCAGCTCTTGAGCGCACAGCCGAGAACATTCGCCTCGCCCTTGCCGGGGAGCGTCCAATCAATCTCGTTAATCCTGCTGTGTTTGGATAACGATCGCTAGGTCCATGCTGACAAGGTTTTTGTAGAGGAAAATGTTCTTGGCGGAACACATTTTGATGTTAGGGAAATACATTTAGAAATATTTCAGGTGCGACATGTTGCGGTCATTATAAGCTGATTTCGTAGGTCGTCTTTTAGTGGTTTGCATAAGGCATTTCCCGCCAGTTATTGACCACTGGAATTGAAATGTAGATCTCCGGGTATGTATAGCTCCTTTTTTTGCTCTGAGTGCAGGGAGTAAGTTGGTATATTTCACCCTCCATTTCTTCGAAAATGAGACAAGTTTGCTCAGAACTATGGGAGTCTCTTCATTTAGTTTGGGTAGATTTATCCCTGGTTGAAGAAATGCAGAATAAAGCCGCTGGTGAACAGTGTAGCTGGGGGGTATTTACGTGCGCTTCCTGTTCAATGATTAGGAGAGGTTATCTGTCTTTCTATAAAGGCGCTTGTTGGTTCGCGCCTGCCTCGCGAGTGCGCACTCGATGAGCCGATCAAGCATGGATGAATAGTCGATGCCTGCCTTGGCGATCATCTTGGGATAGCCACTTAACTCGGTGAAGCCTGGTAGAGTATTCAATTCATTGATATATATCTCGCCTCTCGTTTCACGGAAGAAGAAATCCACTCGCGCCAGCCCTGAGCATCCTAGTGCCCCAAAAGCGGTCCGAGCGATCTCCTGCATCTTTCCTTTCGCGCCGCCCGATATGTCGGCCGGGATAATTACCTCGGTTTTGCCCAGTGTGTATTTCGCCTCGTAGTCGTACCAGCCTTTCAATGGGCGAATCTCAGCTAGAGGACTGGCAAGTGGTGGTCCGCCACTTGGATCTTCGATAACGGCACACTCAAGCTCACGCCCTTTGGCCTCTTCCTCAATTAGCACCTTGAAGTCGTACGAGAAGGCATTGTCGACGGCGGCAGTGAATTCCTTTGCCGATTCGACGCGGTGGATACCCACGCTACTGCCCGTGGAGGCTGGCTTTACGAACAGGGGAAAGCCGATGTCTGAGCTGGCATCGTCGATGATGCCAGCTCGATCGACCTCCCAGCGGCTTTGGATAATGTTTAAGGAGGGCAAGACAGGGAGCCCAGCGGCACGTAGCAACGCTTTGGCAGCCGTTTTATCCATCGAGACAGCAGAAGATAGACAGCCTGGGCCGACGAAGGCTGCACCCGCCATCTCTAGCAGGCCCTGAAGGGTGCCGTCCTCGCCGAAGGTTCCGTGAATTATGGGAAAGAATACATCTATTATCCCGGCTTCACCTCCTTCGGGGAAGAGTAGGGTGTTTTTGCCTGGCACGGGAGGGAAGAAGACCTCACTGCCTTCTTCTGGTTCCGCCTCAGGTTTTGGCAATATGCGCCAGCTCCCCTCTAGGGTGATGAGGATGGGTACTATCTCGTAGCGGCTCTGGTCTAGGTTGGACATGATAGCCCGCCCTGAGGCTAGGCTTACCTCGTGCTCAGCAGAGCGACCGCCGAAGAGAACACCAACTCGTAGTTTTTTGAATTGAGAAGTAGGCATCTTCAAATCTTTCTCTTGCAGGCGCGAAGTTTATTTTATCAGGCGTGAGAGGGACTTGAAGTCCTCTGTGCCAGCGACTTTGAGAAGGTCGAAGAGCACCTGCTCGGTCGTAGCTGGAATTGCTCCAGCTCGCTCAAGCGCTTTGAGGGCGTTCCGCCAGTTAAGTTTTTGCCGTGAGCACAGCGCGTCAGCTACGGCGTGTACGATGAATCCATTTTCCATTAGGTCTAGCGCTGTCTGATAACAGCATACATGGGTTTCGCACCCGGTGAGGATAATTTTTGAGCGACCTAAGGCCTTTATGTCGGAAAAGAATTTGCCTGCACCCGTGCAGCTGAACGTCATTTTTTCGAAAGGCGAGAAATTTGGGATTGACTCTGCCAATGAAGTCACGGTGGGACCTAGCCCTCTAGGGTATTGCTCGGTGGCCAAAATCGGGAAGCCGAGGCGGTTTGCTGTCTCAATTAGAGTGTGAACCGAGTCTAAGGTACGATTGCGCGGTGCCTCAGGCATGGCGGCCATCAATTTTTCTTGAACGTCTACAATAAGAAGAACGCTTTCATTGGGTGATAGTCTAAAGTCCTGGGTTGTAGCCATACGGGCCCTCATGTCCAGCAATATGAAATTTCCCTAAGCTGGTAACATAATGGATATAAAGGGTCAAGGATTTCAACGTCTTGATCCGCCTGGATGGCTGGGATAGCATCCAATTCGGTATCCTTTATTACTGTGGATTATTATTCATTAACGCCGCTCCAGTGCGGCGAATAAGGAGGAGTGGGAAATGTCCGGCAATGCGAAAGTTGTTCTGACGGACTATGTCTGGGATTCACTCGATGTAGAGAATGAGGCGCTCAAGGGCCTAGCTACCCTGGTTGCACTCCAGACGAAGACACCAAAGGAGTTCTTGCTCGAAGCGGGCGATTGTGACGCCATCCTGAACACCTATGCGGGTCCCATTACCGCAGAGGATATGGGCCAGATGCCCAACTGCAAGATTATCGCCCGCTACGGAATCGGGGTGGACACGATCGATCTCAAAGCCGCTACCGAGGCTGGAATTATTGTGACTAACAACCCGACTTATTGCATTCAGGAGGTTGCCGAACACGCGATGGCGCTGATGTTGGCTTGTGCCCGCAGGGTGGCATTCTTTGACCGGCAGGTTAGGGCCGGAGAGTGGAACGTTATGGCTGGAAAACCGATGTTTAGACTTGAGGGTAGCACGCTCGGCCTACTGGGTTTCGGTAATATTGCTCGTGAGGTAGCAAAGCGGGGCGCTGCTTTTGGGATGAATGTTATTTTTGCCGATCCGTTTGTCGAGGAGGGGCAGTTCGACGTGCCAGCCAAAAAGGTTGAGAACGATGAGCTGTTCAGGGAGGCAGATCTTCTGTCAGTCCATCCGCCGCTTATTCCGCAGACTCGCGGTATGCTCAACGACGATGTGTTCAAGGTGATGAAAAGCACTGCCTACATTATTAATTGTGCCAGAGGGCCCATTATCGACACTGACGCGCTTGTTCGTGCTCTCGATGCTGGTGAAATAGGTGGTTGTGGCCTCGATACGACTGACCCGGAGCCACTTCCCAATCCCCATCCTCTGAGGGACCGAGACAATGTCATTATTAACCCTCATGCGGCTTGGTACAGCATCGAGGCTATGCAGGGGCTCCAGCAGGGGGCGCCCAATGAAGTGCGCCGTGTGCTTTCGGGCGAATGGCCTATCAACGTTGTGAATAGGGATGTGAAGGGTAGTAGTCGGGCCGGGTTGTAGTCATTCGAGGGGGCTGCCGGGCTTGCCGCTCATTGCCTCTCATTGTGCGGTGATTGGACGTGACGCTATGACAATATCTGGTTTGATATCAACTAGATATTCGTAAAAGTGAATGTTTTGCTTTATGTTTATGCTGCGTTGATGATGTGCAGGTTGGTTGTTGTTTGATATGTACATGTAATAATTATTGTATATTCAATAACTTACGTGGTATTGTTTCGCAATCTCATAAAGAGGACTTAGCGCTAGCCATCTGCTGGTAATATACGCTTATGCCCTTTTTGGAATGGCAATCGATGGCACGATTATCCCTTTAGGGTCTCACAATGACGGCTTCCAACCACTTTGAGCCCGATGACGCACTAAGGGCCGATCTCAAGGAGCCTCACTTGCCCGTTGAGACGAGCACGACTGGCGAGCTTGAGGACCTCAGGGAGCGCGTGAACAACCTTGCACGCCTTATCGACGTCACTGTCCTCGTCTCCTCTAGCCTAAATCTCAAAGAAGTAATGAACCGGGTTATGAAAATGGCCAAGGAAATGATGGAGGCCGAGGCCGCCTCGATCATGCTTTGGAACCAGGAACTTGAGTGCCTCGAATTCGAGATTTCCGTCGGTGGTGTTGGGATGGAGAAACTCAAGACCCTCCAAATCAAAAAAGGGCAGGGTATCGCTGGCACCGTGGCTGATACGGGAGAGCCTCTTCTGGTGGCCGATGTCTCCAAAGACGAGCGTTTTTTCCAAGAAGCGGACCAAGCCACCGGTTTCGTGACGAAGTCGATACTGGCCGCCCCTCTGATTGTCCACGACGGCATCGTCGGCGTAAGCGAAGTGCTAAACCACAAGGCAGGCCGGCCCTTCACAAAGCATGATCTCGAGATTTTTGCCACTTTCTGCCGCCAGGTCGCTGTCGCCGTCGAGAATGCGCGCCTCCACGAAAAAGAGGTCAAGCAGAGCCTTCTCGATCAGCAGATGAAGATGGCGGCCGAAATTCAACGAAGCTTCCTGCCAGCGGAGCTTCCCAAAGATTCAGGAGAGCGCTTCGAGGTGGAGGCCTTCAACCGCTCGGCCCAGGAGGTTGGCGGGGACCTATATACCTGTGAAATTCTTGCAGACGGTCGAATTGGTCTTGCCCTCGGCGATGTCTCGGGAAAAGGCGTGCCGGCGGCGCTCTATATGGCCCGTGTGGTGAGCGAGTTCCGGATGCGTTGCGGCACCGGGGCGGCGCCGGCAGAGATTTTGACAGATTTAAACAAGGCGTTGGCTGCCGGAAAAATGCGGGGGATGTTTGTCACTTTCGTCTACTGCATTCTGGATCTCGAAAAGGGAGAACTCGAATTGGCCAATGCCGGTCAATTGCCGCCGTTGCTGGCGGGCAAGAATAGAGAAGCGCGTTGGGTGGGCGCGGCCAGTGGTCCGCCCCTGGGTATGATAGGCACCACGGTTTATAAGACCGAGAAGATAAAACTAGAGCCCTTTGATACCCTACTGTACTACTCTGATGGTATCGTAGAGGCTGAAAACCTGGACGGCGAGCAGTATGATCCACACCTGCTTCCTAATACTTCTCAGGCAGGAGTTGGAGCAAAGAAACTTCTTTCTCATGTGCTTGAATGTGTCGAGTCATTCAGCCGTGGTGCTACCCAGGCGGACGATATGACCCTGGTCTCGATGTCTTGGGCGGGTGCAAGGTGAGCCAATTTCGACTCGAGGTTCCATCCGATCCGGCGTGCATGAAGATCGTGCGCTCCTCGGTCGAATCGCTTTGCAGTATGGCGGGGTTGAGCGAGAACGAAAGCTGCAAGGTGGTGCTTGCCATTGATGAGGCCTGTACCAACATCATTCGCCACAGCTATGATGGTGTTTATGACAAGCCAATTATTTGTCAGGGAAAGCTTGAGAACCATAAACTACTGTTCGTTCTTCAGGATTACGGAAAAAAAGTAGATCCGTCGAAAGTACGATCCCGGGAGCTGGCCGATGTGAGGCCTGGAGGGCTCGGCGTTCATTTTATTCAAGAAGTGATGGACCGTATGGAATTCGAGGATTGTGGCGAGGAGGGAACGCGCCTTTTTCTTGAGAAGAAAATACCTGAATCGGGGGCATAGGTTTAATGGAAATCGAAACGCAGGATCTGGGTAACGGCTCCCTCGTGCGGGTGTCGGGCGAAGTGGACATGTCCAATTCTCCAACCGTGCGCGACAGTCTGATGGGCTTGGTCAAGGATAAAGTCCCCGCCATCGTGGTGGATCTCGAGGCGGTCAGCTATATGGACAGCTCGGGCATAGCGACCCTCGTTGAGGGTCTCCAGGAGACCACCTCCTACGGCGGGAAGTTTCGAATCGCGGGGCTCTCTGAAAAAGTGAAGCAGGTGTTTGAGCTTGCCCGTCTGACGGACGTGTTCGATATATACGCTGATGCGGAACAGGCGAAAGAGGGGCTGTAGAAATTGGCGGAAAACCAGGATACATCCGGCTGGGATGAGACCCTTGCCGCCCTCGGGCGCACAGTCCTTCACGCAATTGACTCTGTCCGCCAGGCGGGAGTGCTCGCCCGAGATATGCTCTACTGGGCTTTCATCGCTCCCTGGAAGCGGGAGCGAAGTGGTACCCGGTGGGAAAGCGTCTTAGAGCAGGGTGTTCGTGTTGGCTGGGAAGCTGTTTTTATCGTCGTCATTATTAACTTTTTTGTGGGTATGATCTCAGCGCTCCAGAGCGCATCGCTCCTGAAACAGTTCGGTCAGCTTCTTCTGGTGGCGAATGCAGTGGCGCTTTCGATGACACGAGAGTTAGGCCCCCTCCTCACGGCGATCATCGTGGCGGGAAGAAGTGGTTCGGCTTTCGCTGCCGAGATCGGCAGCATGAAAATGGCAGAGGAGATCGATGCCCTGACGACGATGGGGCTCAATCCTGTTCGGTTTTTGATGGTGCCCCGCGTGATGGCTATGATGATCGCGGTGCCAATCTTGACGCTTCTGGCAGATTTCATGGGGATCCTCGGCGGCTGGTTGTTGTCGATAACGGTGGTGGATCTTGGATCGTGGCAATATATCCGCCACACCATGGATGCAATCGATATGGGCGATGTCATGCGCGGGCTGACGAAGAGTTTTGTCTTTGGATTCCTTATTGCCATGACGGGCTGTTATCTAGGTATTAAAGTTGAGGGAGGCGCTGAGGGAGTAGGGCGCTCGACGACGAACTCGGTGGTGGTGTCGATATTTCTGATAATTTTTGCCAATTTGATATTCACAGCTTTTTTCTATGCAATTGAATAGGAGCAAGAGCGCGTGGCACAGCTAGCGACACCTGGCGGTGGAGCCCCGAATGCCGAAGAAGTGGTTATAGAGGTGCGCAACCTCGATACCTACTATGGCACACGGAAAATTCTCAAGGATGTGAGCTTCGATGTTCACAAAGGGGAGATTTTTGTCATTCTGGGAGGTAGTGGTAGCGGCAAATCGACGTTGCTGCGCCATATCGTTGGCTTACTTAAACCCTCGGCTGGATCGATTAAAATTCTCGGCCACGAGACGGCGACGATGGGCGAGGAGGAATGGCAGCCTATCCGCCGAAAGATGGGTGTATTGTTTCAAGGCGGCGCGCTTTTCAATTCGCTAACGGTCGGCGAGAATATAGCCTTGCCCTTGCGCGAGTATACTGATCTTCCCGAGGCGACAATCGGGATTCAAGTGCGTATGAAACTGGGCTTAGTGGACCTTGCGGGATTCGAGAATCTTAAGCCCGATCAATTGTCGGGCGGTATGAAAAAACGGGCGGGGCTGGCTAGGGCGATTTCGATGGACCCGGAGGTGCTTTTTTTTGATGAACCCTCGGCGGGGCTCGACCCAATCGCGGGGGCCGGGCTCGATGAGTTGATTCTCAGGCTAAGAGATACTTTTGGGATGACGATAGTGGTCGTCACCCATGAGATGGAGAGTATCAAGAAGATTGCCGATCGGGTGATCATGCTTTTTCAAGGAGAAACGGCTGCTGTGGGCCCACTTGATGAAGTCATGCAGGTCGATCATCCGAAAATCAGGCAATTCTTTGAACGCCATGCGGATGAGGAAAAGGTTGACCCGCATGAATATCTTGATTATTTGACTGCGAGTGGAGGCACGGAGCACTAAAATGCCTAGAAATAAAGGTAACGAAGTGAAGGTTGGTATTTTTGTCGTTGTGGGACTCGGTATTTTCGCCTTGTTCATCGTCTCGCTTATGGGGGTGGGTCTGAGCGTATCCGAGGATCGCTATCGGGTGCAGTTCGGAAGTGTGGCGGGGCTCGAGAACGGAAGCCTGGTGCGCCTTGGCGGGCTTAAAGTGGGACGAGTCGAGAGCGTTGGTATTTCGCCGGACGATGCGCGAATGGCCGAGGCGGTGATTCTATTGAAGTCGGGCACCCCAATTCGCAAGGACAGCAAGGTCCAAGTCACCTCGGTTGGCATCACGGGCTCGATGTTCCTCTCGATATCACTTGGCTCGCCAGCCTCGCCGATGGTTAAGCCCGAATCGGTTATTAGGGGGCAGGAGGCCGCGAGCTTTCAAGATGTGATTAATGAGGCCCAGGGTGTCGCCTCGCGGGTGAATAATGTTCTATCGGGCCTTGATGAGACGGCGAAACTCGTGTTCTCCGATGTGAAGGGGCTGGTTCAGGTTGCCCGCCAGAAAGTTACTTCGATCCTTGGAACGACCGACCGGGCTGTGGCGAGGTTGGAAAATATTTTGAGCGAGAAGAACGAGCAGAACATCACGAAATTCCTTGCCTCGCTCGGCGGGGCGGCAACGCGGCTTGAAAAGAATATTGGTCCCGCCATTGGAGAGTTTCAAAAAACTTTGGGTAGGGTTCGGGGCTCGATCGACACGCTTGACCGGACGGCGAACTCTTTTACAAAACTGGCGGGGGAGTCTTCGAGTTTCGTTGGAGAGCTTAAGGGGCGCTTGGCCACGGCAGATAGGTTGATGGCTAGGTTCGACCGGGTGGGCGAGGGTCTTGAAAAAGTTTTTGCCACAGGGGAGCAAGCGGTTGGAGAACTGACTGGCGCGCTTAAGGCAGAGATTCGAATTATTCGCGAGGAAGTGCAAAAAGAGATTGCGGCCTCTGGCGGAGCCGTTCGCAGTGAGATCTCAGGTGTAGGCTCTCAGGCTAAGTCGGCGCTCAAAAAGGGCGGGGATAGTCTCAGTGATGCGCTTGGCGCCGTCGAGGGGGTAGCCAACCGCGTGGATGGTTTCCTGGTGACGAATCAGGGTGATTTGAGGAAGGTCATCGTGAATTTCACCAAGCTCTCAAGCAGCTTGAATGACATCCTCCTCCAGGTGGGAGGGGAGAAGGGTAGCAAAATAAAGGGAGCGGCCGAGGAGCTTCGTGTTGCTATGGGGCGGGCCCGCTCTCTTCTTAGTCAGCTCGACGACACGGTGGCGAGCCACCGGGAAGACATTCAAATTTTAATTACGGATCTGAGGGATACGGCCAGTAACCTGAGCAACTTCACGGCGACGATCAAGGACCGGCCCTCGTCGATGATATTGAGTGCGCCGGCCGCTCCGCGAACTTTTAATAAGTGAGGATGAGAGCATGTTGAGTGTTCTGGAAAGAATCAGACGCGCCAGGTGGGGTGGGCTATGGATGGTGTTGGTGCTATTGGTCGCGCCCCTTGCCTTGTCTGGCTGTGGTGTGGGCGCAGAAAAGGTGCCCGAGACGCGCTATTTTGTGGTCGATTATTCTGTGCCGACCTCGATAAATGCAGGGCCTATAGTTCCCGTGGTTGTAGGCGTGGATAATTTTAGGTCCGATGCGGTCTACCGAACCGAGAAAATCGTGTTCCGCAAGGTGCCCTACGAGGTGAACTTCTATCCCTACGAGCGGTGGGGCGCGCGGCCCGATGAAATTGTCACGGACAGGATGATTGATCATCTTCTGGCGACAAAGCGTTTTCGAGAGGTTGTGAGGGCGGCCAGTGGCGTGCCGTCCGATTATCTGGTCCGGGGCCGCGTCAAGCGATTTGAGGAGGACGGTATCTCAAATAAGTATTTCGCAGACGCCCAGATCGAGATTTCGCTAATTTATAGACGCACGGGGCAGGTCTTGCTCCAGAGGCGCTTGTCGCGCCGGGAGGTGGCAGCCTCTAAGCCGCCGGGAGGTTTCGTTGATGCCATGGCGAGAAACCTCAAGGGCCTTTTGGGCCAGGCCGCCGCACAGATTGGCCAGGCCGTCTCGAAGCATCAGCGGCAAATGGCCAAGCGCCCTTGACAGCGTGGCTCTGTGCCCGTAATTAATCTGGGAAAGCTTTGATTTTATCTGCACATCGCCCATCCGAGGTAGCATACCGAAACCCAAGACTGGTAAATTACATTTGCGAGGATGTAGGTGAATGTGGTTGAAGTTGCGGGTGATTTCACGTGCCCCCCCTCGGCAATGCGATTTTAGGAATAATGCGAAAACGGATAGGTCCCCCGGTGCTTGAAATGAGCTAGGGTTGAAAGCTGGCCAGGGTTGGTAAAGAGCTGGGGCCCGTCGCGTAAAGTTGGAGGAAGGATGAGCGCAAGAGTTAAATCCCCGGAAGTGAGGATGCCCGCTGAATATGAGGCGGAGGTGAAGGCCAATCCGGCTTTCATGGACCGCCGCCGCTTTTTGAACTATTCCGGGTGGGTTGGAATCCTTGGGAGCATCACGGTAGGTCTCCTGGGTTTTCTCAGGTTCATGTTCCCGCGAGTTCTCTTTGAGCCGGCATCGGCCTTCATGGCCGGGCGGCCCGACGACTATGCCGTGGGCTCGGTAGACTCTCGCTATCTAAGCTCGCACCGCGTCTGGATCGTTCGCGAGGAGAAGGGATTTTACGCCCTTAGCGGGATATGCACCCACTTGGGCTGCACACCGAATTGGCTTGCCAATGAAAATAAATTCAAGTGCCCCTGCCACGGCAGCGGTTTCAGGAGAAGCGGCGTGAATTTTGAGGGCCCCGCCCCTCGGCCGCTTGATCGATACAAAATTGTGTTGGCCGAAGATGGTCGGATTCTAGTGGATCGGGGCAAGGCCTTTCGCCAGGAGCGGGGAGAGTGGACCAAGCCTGCTGCCTATTTGTTTGTATGATCCATTACTCGTAAGGACTGTTTCCCCCTAGCCGGGGTGCTGGAGGTTTTGATGGCGAAATTGAAAGAGCGCTTCAATCTCGATCTCGTGAAGCGAAGTATAGTGGACTCGCAAATCTGGCGGTCCATGTTCCGCCACGGCTACGAGGACACACCCAGGAACCGTGTCCTGATGGTGGTGGATAATCTTTGGCTCCATCTTCATCCCACGAAGATCCGCCGGCATGCCATCCGTATCCGCTTCACCTGGTGCATGGGCGGCATCACGTTCCTTCTCTTTTTGTACCTGACGATAACCGGCGTTATTCTAATGTTCTACTACCGCCCGGTAGGCGAATATGCCTATCTCGACATGAAATTCCTTGAATTCGATGCGCCCTTTGGTATGTTCATGCGAAATATGCACCGCTGGGCGGCTCACGCAATGATTATTGCGGTTTGGCTCCATATGTTCCGCGTCTTCATGACGGGCTCGTATAAGCCCCCCAGGGAGTTCAACTGGGTTATCGGCGTGCTGCTTTTGACTCTCACCCTTTTGCTCAGTTTCACTGGATATTTGCTTCCCTGGGACCAGCTTTCCATCTGGGCGGTGACGGTGGGAACGAATATGGCCCGCGCAACGCCTCTGTTGGGGAGTGAGGGGCCCTTTGGTGAAATGGTGGGTGTGACCCCCCGCTTTGACGCTCGTTCGGCCCTTCTGGGCGGTACCATTGTCGGGCCGCCGACCCTTTTGCGCTTCTATGTACTCCATTGCATCGTGATACCCCTGGTTGCCTCGATATTGATGATGGTTCATTTCTGGCGAATCAGGAAAGACGGCGGAATTTCGGGGCCCCTGTAGGCCCGCTTTTAAAAGGCGATTATTGTGGCGAAAGAAGACAAGGTTGTCGGTACGGTAGATGATTTCCCGCGTACAAGCTGGGAGCGGGTCAACGACAAGGTGCATGTGTGGCCCTACCTGACACGTCTTGAGTTCATGTGTGCGATCATCATTACGATTCTACTCACCGTCTGGTCCATTACGATAGATGCGCCCCTTGAGGAGCCGGCAAACCCCTCGGTCACCCCGAATCCCTCGAAGGCGCCGTGGTACTTCCTGGGGCTCCAGGAGATGCTCGTCTACTTTGACCCCTGGATGGCGGGGGTGGTGTTGCCCACGCTGATTATCGTCGGCCTCATGGCCATTCCCTACATTGATGTAAACCCCAGGGGAAACGGTTACTACACTTTCAAAGATCGAAAATTTGCCATCCTTACCTTCCTGTTCGGTTTTCTCGTTCTCTGGGTCTGGCTGGTCATCCAGGGAACTTTCATGCGCGGGCCGGGCTGGAACTTCTTCATGCCCTGGGAGCATTGGGATCCGCACAAGGTGGTTGCCTTAACGAACATTGATTTGCCGTATCTGTTCGGCTTCAGGACCTATTGGAGCCAGGCTGCCTTCGGTATCTTTTGTATTGCTGCCTGGTACGCCACAATTCCTATTTGGTACATCTGGCGCCGGGATACACTGGTAAACGTCGGGTTCACTCGCTATGCGCTCAAAGCTTTCTTGTTTGTGACGATGATGGGCATGGTGGCGAAGATGATCTTGCGAATTGGATTTAACGTGAAGTACGTGCTTGTGCTTCCATGGTTGAATATCTGAGTTAAGGAGATAACCGAATGAGCCAGGAGGGTAGGCCCAAGAAACATTTGTGGTGGGATGCCTGCGGTTTGTGGGTGCTGGTTCTTCTCACAGGTGTGGGAGCGGCGACCTATTTCCTGATCGCATAACCGCACATTACAATGACCTCTTGAATATGAAAAAGCTCCCTCGTTTGAGGGGGCTTTTTTTGTTCTGTCTGATGAATTTATTTTGAGGATTGGAGTTGGGCGATTGAAGGCGAACTATTGAGAGGGGGGGGGAGGAAAACTTAAAAATTAAATTTCAACCGGCTGGCCAGGGGAGGTTCCGGGAGCGCATGATTTCACGGAACTTTGATACGTTGATGAGTTCCATCGGTGCGCCCTCGGTGTATTTGTTCACCTCTTCGGTGAAAAATCCCGTTGTGATTAGGATGCCTTTCAGCGCCCGCTCGGCACGGACTGTGTCCGAGAGGCCGATTACTCGGATGGAATCCACAAATTGCCCCTCAGGCACGAGTATTCCGTGCACGAGGTAGTCTCCGCCGATTATTGGCGTGGGGTTGTGGGCGAGAATATCGAACTCCTCGCTATTTACCCAAACGGTTTCGACTATTCTCAGGTTCATGTCCTCAAGAAGATTCAAGACCGCTCGCTCGAAGGCCTGAGGCGCCATTTTTCGGAGTGTCTGTATCTCTGTGTCGCTTTGGGTTTTTTCTGATTCTTCTTCGAGAGCAATATTCGAGGTAGTCTTCTTGACGAAGAAGATGGCGATGAATCCCATAATAAGAGCGAAAGCAATCACTTCTAGCATATAGCTTGAGTCCGGAATTCATGTGGGAAGTTGATTAGTATTGTCGGGTGCCAGTCAAAAAGGTCCCGTAAGCGAAAGAATCTCAACTGCAATTGGTAAAACGCGTAATAATATTTAGGCACATCGACCCAAATATTTATAAAAATCCTGCTATCGGATCATTTCATCGTAAATTGCGTCTTTTTTGCCTTCCTTGCTTAGTTTGTCATGTCTTAATCCCTGCGAAATAGACAGCCAAACGAAGAACGCAATCAAGGGAGCCATGATTGCGATTGGAATGTTGTCGGGCTTCATAAGAATCTGGATGAATTGTTCCATACCAGAGATAACCTCCTGATTTTCGATAAACTCAAAATTGGGCGTTTATTAAACTCTCGCTTTCCTTTATTTACTCCAAAATAGGGGGGTGGGGCAAGTCGCCTGGCAGTGAGCGATGGATTCCGGAGCCCTCATTCGCTTGACAATTCAGGCGAAATTTAGATATATGACTGAGTTGGTCTAGTACTTTGGTTTGGTGCCTAGGTGCCTCCCGCCAAGTGATTCCGGCCCGTTTGAATAGGAATTTAAAAACCGGATGCCACATTTTATTTTTAACGATTGTATTGGATGTGATGCCTGCTTGCCGGTGTGCCCCACGGGTGCGATTAAGGGCAACAGTGGGATCACCGTGACGGCACAAGGCTTTGAGGGTAAGGGGAGGGAGATATACGTCATCACGCCCACTCTTTGCATCGATTGCGGAGTATGCGGGAAATACTGTCCCGTGGAGTCGATTCAGGATAAAGGTGGCAGCCGCATCACGAATATTAAGCACAAAGAGATGCCCAAGGCATTTGTTCTTGAGGAGAATTGCACCGGATGTGTCTGGTGTGTGGACATATGCCCGTTTGATTGCATCACCATGGCTGACTCTACTGTTGAGCGCGATCACAGCCAGGTGGCCGTAGTGGATCAATCGACCTGTGTCGGTTGCCGTCTCTGCGTTGAAATTTGCAATAAGGGTGCGGTTGTGGTGAATCGCCATGACGATGAGTCGGATTACATGGCCCCTCTTATGAACGATTTTGTGGTCTCTCCACTCAGGGCGTATTAAAAAGAGCAATTTTTTACGAATATATTTCAATTCTACGGCCTCCCACTAAATGGGGAGGCCGTTTTTTCTCAATGACTTCCAATCCCCTTGTTGACGCTTGCTCCCTCCCTCGGGTAGCGTTTCTCTTTGGTGTTCGCGCAATTTGATGTTTGCGTGAAAGGAGAGAGGGAATGCCTCCTAGACTCAATGGCCTACCACCGGCCCGGATAATGGATATCGTCGATCTGGTGGAGGAATACGCCCCGGGACATTCGGATCTCATTACCCGCGCGTATATCTACACAGCGAAAGTGCATCGTGGGCAGTCACGTGTATCGGGCGAGCCCTACATTTCGCATCCCCTTGAAGTCTCTCGTGTCCTTGCCATTATGCGACAAGACCCCGACACCGTTGCTGCCGGCATGCTTCACGACACGGTAGAGGACACTTCTGCCTCAATTGACGAAATTGTCGAGCTATTTGGTACCCATGTGGGCGAACTTGTCGATGGCGTCACCAAACTCGCTAAACTCGATAATTCCAACCCCCAGGCAAGACAGGCCGAGAACTATCGCAAGATGCTTGTTGCAATGTCGCACGACATCCGAGTCATCTTGATCAAGCTAGCCGACCGTCTCCACAACGCCATGACGCTTGAGTTTCTACCGCCCGAAAGGCGGGAGCGCATTGCTCGGGAGACGGCTCAAATTTATGCACCACTCGCAAACCGGCTGGGCATCGGTTGGTTAAAGGGTGCACTCGAGGATGTGGCCTTTCGACATCTTCACGCTGCGGAATATCAGGAAATCGACGAAAAGCTCCAAGAGGGCTACGAGGACAGGAAATTATACCTAGAGGAAAGACAAGAGCTTGTTCGAAAGGCGCTTGAGGAGGCGGAGATTGAGGCTACTGTATCGGCACGCTTCAAGCTCCATTCGAGTATTTACCGAAAAATGCGGGAGCAGAATCTCGATTTTCACCAGGTCTACGATATCGCTGGTCTTCGAATCGTTGTCGAGGATCTGAAAGACTGCTACGCCGTTCTCGGTATATTGCACTCGATGTGGAAGCCGATTCAGGGACGTTTCAAGGACTATATAGCGTTGCCTAAATCGAACCTCTATCAATCGCTCCATACGACCGTCATGGGCTCGAAAGGACGGCGCATCGAATTTCAGATTAGAACCAAGCAAATGCATCAGATGTCCGAGGAGGGCATTGCCGCCCACTGGCGCTATAAAGAGGAGGGGGAGTCCGAGGACGAGAGCTTCGACAAATTCGAGTGGTTGCGTCGAATTGTGGAGAGCCTGAGCGAGGAGTCGGATCCGAAGAATCTGGTCGATTCTGTGCGTCTGAATCTCTTTCAGGACGAGGTTTTTGTGTTTACTCCTATGAGCGAGGTGAAAAGTTTTTCTCGGGGCGCGACGCCAGTCGATTTTGCCTACGCCATTCATTCCGAGGTGGGACATCATTGCGTGGGTGCGAAGATTAACGGTCGAATCGTTCCCCTGAACAGGCCGCTTGAGAATGGTGATGTGGTGGAGATTCTTACCAATAGCCAGCGGACGCCGGATCGCGAGTGGTTAAAATCCATCGTGACGCCCCGAGCCAAGCAGCAGGTAAAAATGTGGGTTCGCCAGGAGCAGCGCATGCGTTCGACGGATTTGGGCCGCGAGCTGCTCGAACACGAATTGAATCGATTTCGGGCCGATCCTGCCGATTTCATCAAAGAGGCGCCTCTCCGTAAGGCCGCCGAGACATTGGAAGTGCCGGGCGAGGACGAGCTCCTGGCTGACATCGGATTCGGTCGTCTTTCGGCTCGAGATGTTGTTCGCTGCCTTATCCCCGACGAGCTTGTTCAAAGCCAGGAGAAGCGTGAGAAATCGGCGCTTCGCCGTTTTGTCCATAGGGTGGGTGGCAAGTCACCCACAGGGATTATTCTCAAGGGGCAGGACGATACCCTGATTCACTTTGCAAAGTGCTGCGACCCGATACCGGGGGACCCAATCGTGGGCTTCATCACACGCGGAAAAGGGGTGACGGTTCATCTTGAACAGTGCCAGAGTGTCCAAGATCTCCTCGCTGAGAGCGAACGGCTGGTCGATGTCTCTTGGGGGCAGGAGAAAAAAAATGTAATGCACACGGTCTCGCTTCTGGTCGAGGCCGTAGATCGCCCGGGGATACTTGCTGGAATGAGCATGGCCATTGCCGGTTGCAATAGCAATATTATTCGCATTGAGGCGGAATCCCAGGAAGATAAGGCTGGAATTCGCCTGGATGTTCAGGTGCACGATTTGGCACACTTAAACGAAGTGCTGAAAAAAACCCGTGGCGTTAAGGGCGTTCATTCCGTGCTCCGTGTCGAGCCCCGCGTGCATCGCAGCGAAGTTTTGGACGAGACTTACCAAGACTAGGCGGCTTCTTCGTGTTTGCCTGTGCCATCATCATGGTTTCACGATATGATATTAGATTGAAACGAATTTATTTTAGATAAAAGAGAATTTTTCAAACGATGAAATCACTTTGGAAGCGCCTCCTCTTTGCCTTTGTGGTGCTGGTTCTGGTTTTGCTCGCCGGCGTCATTGGATATATGTCGATCGAGGGATGGACTTTTTTCGACGCCCTCTACATGACCGTCATATCTCTCACCACGGTAGGCTATGGGGAAGTACGCGACCTTACCACTAATGGCCGAATTTTCACGATACTCCTCCTTTTCAGCGGAATGGGGATACTCGCGTATGGAATGGGAACTTTTACCGCATTCCTGGTCGAGGGCCAGTTGTTGGACTACCTGAGAGGCCGTCAAATGCAGAAAAAAATTCAGCGACTTCGAAATCACTTTATTATCTGTGGATACCGGGGAGAGGGGCGCTACGCGCTTGAGGAACTTATAAAAACGAAGACGCCTCATGTTGTCGTTGACAAAGATTTGTCCGAATTAAAGGCGATGTTTCCTGATGAGGATATATTGACGGTCGAGGGCGACCCCACGAGAGAGCAAACACTGGCGCTGGCGAATATCGAAAATGCCCAGGGTTTAATTAGTGCGCTCTCCGTTGATAGCGAAAACCTTCTCGTCGTTCTCTCGGCACGCGAGATGAGCACTACCGTTCGTATTATTTCATGTGTGTACGAACGCGAGAGCGCTCAAAAGTTTCAGCGCGTGGGTGCGAATGGAACGGTCATGGCAGACTTCATCGGCGGCCTCCGAATGGCCTCTGAGGCAATACGCCCGACGGTGGTTTCCTTCCTCGATACAATGTTGCGCGGGCAAGACAAGACCCTTCGTATCGAGGAGGTACGGGTGATAGAAAAAGCCGTGGATTGGGTTGGGAAAACACTTAGAGAAATCGATTTCCCCAAACAGACGGGTCTGCTCGTCGTGGCGGTCAAGTCCTTGGGCTCAGAGTCCTATATTTATAATCCCGGGGCCGAATATGTGGTCGAGAAAGATAATGTTTTCATCGTCATCGGCCAAATTGACCAAGTCATCAAGATGAAAAAACTTCTCGGCCACGATATTCAGGAAGAAGACCTTGAGGAAAGCAGCGTCTCCACCGGGAGTTCTGCAAATTCCGGATGAGCAACGACACCCCGAAAGGGCTTTTGCTGCACGAGTGGAACCTTACTGCCCAAAGGGCCCGAGAACTTCAGGAAAACCTCAGAATTCGATTGAAATTCCCAATCCCTATAAGCCCACCGAGAACAGTATCTGGCGCCGATATCTCCCCCTCCTCGCTTTGGCAAGCGAGCCGTGGCCGACATCATGGTTTTCTCCTTTCCCGAGCTTGAGTGTGTGGAAGAATCGCTTGTTGAGGGAAAATTTCGTTTCCTTATGTTCCAGGGCTGCTTTCGTTTTTCGAGGGTCCACTTTTGGAGCGGGCCCTTTTAAGCTGAAACAAAAACCAGACCTATTTTTTCGATGGCCAGGGGCATCATCCTCGGGGGCTGGGAATAGCCTTCCATCTGGGTCTTCGCCTAGGGATTCCCTCGGTGGGTTGTGCCAAGAGCCGCCTCTGGGGTAAGGCTGGAAGAGCCTGGGGACGATAAAGGCGCTTGGAGGCCATTGAAATCGCCGGCAGGTGAGACTGTGGGCGCAATTCTAAGGACACGAAAAAGCGTAAAGCCGGTTATATCTCTCGCCGGGGCATTTAATCGATCTTGAGAGTGCTATTGCGTATACCTTGGCGCTCTGCTCGCGGTACCGGCTCCCTGTTCCTATTCGCGCAGCCCATATCAGATCTAACGAGGAGCGCCGCCGACTTGGCATCATCTAGATAAAAAAAGCCCCTCCGCGCCAATGGCAGGGAGGGGCTAAAATGTGTGCTGAGTTATTAGTTGCTGGCTTTAGAGGGCTTCTTGAAGTTGTTTCCGAGCATGATGAAATCGCGAAGCGCTTTGATTTGACGAAGTCCGTCACCACCGAGAAGTTCCGGATCAATTGGCTCTCCATGGCTTGTAATACTACTTCGGCCAAAAGAGGCCCCGAGATTCTCAGGGCTCGAAACCTTTATTTTCTTCTCGTCGGTTTCCACCACGCTAACCATAATCGATTTGGCGCCGATGCGAAGGTTGGCGGGTTTTTCCTCGGCTAGTTCTGCTTCCTGGGTGGCAGTTAGCTCATAAACCCAGCGCCCATCATCCTGCCCAGTTAATTTCCCTCTGACAATATTGGCCGTGACGCCAGCGCCCTCGAAGAATACGGGCATTTTTGTGCCAGGTACGATTTTCTGTGGGTTCTGAATCCATCGGAGAATCCATTCGGGGCGGATGCGCTTTTTCGCATATTTCATGTCTGGTGCCGAAGGGGGCTCAACGCCTGCCTTGGGCGGCCATTCGCCATGGCACGAGAAGCACTCTGCTTTTCGGAAGAGTTCTTGCCCGGCATTGAGCGATTCTGCTGAGACCAGCTTTTTGTCGAAATGGACGTAAGGCTCCAGTTTTCCATCGAGTGCGGCAAAATAATTTACTAGCGCGGCTGCATCCTTTTGAGGCATTTCAAAGCTAGGCATTCGTACCTTTAGCCAGGGGCGCAATATAACGACATCATTAAGGAAGCCATAGAACCAGTCGGGCTGAATTTTGCTGCCCTCGCCAGTCAGGTGGGGCGGACCGTTGTTTTTCTCCTTGTAGCGTCGAAGGATTTCGCCGCCCCAGTTTTCAATGACGTGGCAGCCGTTGCAGTTGTATTTTTCAAGCATGCGGCGGCCCAACTCTATTTTCTTGCCTCGATCATCAAGTTCGTTGTGGACCGAGTGGGGTGGGCCATGTCCGCCCATTCCGCGCAAGAAGGTGCGGATGTTTCTGGCCTCCTCATCGGAGAGGTCAAAGTTCGGCATCAAGAGCTTTTCACGTTCGGTCTGATAGATTTTCGGGTTTTTGAGTTTTCCGAATGCCCAAGCATCCCAGGTGTGCTTCATGTTGACGACATTGCCGAATGATAATTCGACTTCTCTTTTTAGTGAGAATCTTGAGAGGTCGGGGCCTATTTTAGAGGTATTTTCCATGCCGGGGATGATGTGGCACCCGGCGCAGCCCCGTTGCCTGATTAACTTGGCTCCACGCTTGAAGGCTGCCTTGTCTTCCAGGGCTATCTCGGTCGCTTTTTTCGAGGGATCCGAGAGGCTGAAGAGGTAGGCGGCTATCGAAGTGGCCTCGGTATCCGAGAGGCGCAAGCTCGGCATCGTCGTTTCGTGCCAGTATTTTTTGGGGTTTTTCAGCCAGCGGATAAGCCAATCGGGCTGTACCTTTAAGCCGACGTTGGCCAGGGCTGGGGCAAAGTCGCGGTTGCGTATGACGAGGGGGCGTCCCGTGACGCCTTCGAGGGCCTTGCCCGGATTGTCATCCTCAGCGCCCCGGGCGTGGCAACCCAGGCAACCGACGGACTCGAAAATTTCCTTGCCCTTGGCGATCGTGGCGGCATCGCCAAGGCCGCTAACTTTCTCTGAGGGTGTGCGCCTGACGCCAGAGGTCCAGATGTAGGTGGCGATATCTTTTGTTTCTTGGTCGTTGAGGCTGAAGAAGGGCATCTTTGTACGAGGGTTGTAGGCACGAGGACTCTTTATCCATGAAACGAGCCAGCCGGTGTTTACTTTTTCCTGAATGCGGGAAAGGTCGGGCCCTCGTTTTCTCAGGTCATCGGTCCCGGGGATGTTATGGCAGCCATAGCAGCCCAGTTCGCGTACAAGCGAAATGCCTTTGGAAAGTATTGGCGCACGATCAAGGTTGAATACGTTCGTGTGGCATGCATAGCACTTGGATTCCATTTCGGATTTTGATAATAATTTATCTTCCCAGAAATGGTCTTTGCCGTGGGCAAGGTCAGCGGTCTTGAGGGCGTTGCCTTGTCCTCCATGGCAAGATTGGCACCCAATTTTTTCAAGATCGTGTTTCTTGAGGTAGAAATTTTTGTCCGGGTGCGTAGCGTAGGGTGCTTTAGACTTCTCAAATCCGGCTCGGTTAGCGCCCAGATGACAACTCTGGCACCGGTCTGCCCGCAGAACAGGTTCGTTGAAATTGTTGCGCTCGTAGGCTTTGAGGACGATTTGCTTGATATCGAGGGTGCGCTTTCCTACGGCCTCGAGGCGGCGCTCAAGACCTGATACTTCGCCGGCGACCCCTCGGCGTTGTTTTTTTAAGTTTTCTAGGGCTTGATATTTAGCCTTGATTTTAATATCAACGGCATCGCGCGCAGCCTCGGCGGACTCGGCCGGCTTTTTGAGACGCTCGATTTCCTTGCGTAGCTCATCAACATGCTTCGATTCGGCTGAAATGTCCTTGCCTTGCCGAATACCCTCATTGAGCTCGAAGTAGGCTTCATCGAAATTAGCTTTCGCGAAACCCAACTCTTGGACCTTCTCAAAGGCTTCAAGCTTTAGTTTCTCAAGCCCCACCTTAAATTTTGCAATCTCGGCATCGGAGGCCAGGCTCGTCTCGCTCTTGGCGATTGCGGTGTCTAGCTTGGCAATTTTTGAGCCAAATTTCTCTCGGCTCTTGGCGAGCTTAGCGGAAAGGGATCGAATCTCCATTTGGTTGAATTCAACCTGATGGTTTTTCCAAGGCCTTCGGGTAAAGATTTCATCCCATACGACCCAGAAGGTTACGGCTACCATTAGGATGCCGATCACAAAGAAAAGAACCGGGGAAGTTTTTTCCTCGGGAGGCCGAAACTCTCGTGAAGACATACTGGCAGATACTCCTGGAAATACGTGAGCGGATAAGTCAGTGTCAATTAGCAGGCAGGATTATAGATTTCGGCCCATGGCGCGTCAACCGATTAGCCCTTTAAAAACTGGATTCTAGGGCTTGGAGAGGCAGGCGGGGAGAGCCCTGATAGAAGGGCGTTAGCTCTCCTCTTGGGTGGATACCGTTCTGGCCGTGTCCTGGGTGCGTACGATTGAACTCAACTCATAGATTATGGCGATGGATATCGAAGGATTTTTGTTAATGAGCGCCAGAAGCGGGTCTTTTTCGATACCCAAGAGGGTGACTTCGGTGTCTCCAGCCTTGGCGCCAGCTGTGCGTCCCTCATCTCCAAACAAGGCGATTTCACCAAAAGAGGAGGATACACCGAGTGTGGCTAGCTTTTGCTCCTCTTTTCCGAAAACTTTCATAATATCGACCTCTCCGTCCACTATTACGTACAAGTAGTCGCAGGGGTCATCCTCCTCGAATATGAGAGTGTTCGGTTTAAAATGAAATTCAGAGGAAATATCACTCAAAACTCTGAATTGATCAGAGGTCATCGAGTCGAATAGCTTGACTCCCTTGAGAAACAGGGCTTTTTCGATAGTTGATAGCATCTCGCGGCCCCCCGCATTTTCGCCCCCTGCCTTGATTTGAGCTTGCGCACGCTTGGCTTGGGTACGAACTCTTTCATCCGGGTCATTGGCGGCGACCTCTATCCATTCTTTTTTATCTTCGCTTTCGTGAAGAGACATCTGGCTCATGGCGCCG
Source organism: Nitrospinaceae bacterium (assembly GCA_018669005.1). Classification (NCBI taxonomy): domain Bacteria; kingdom Pseudomonadati; phylum Nitrospinota; class Nitrospinia; order Nitrospinales; family Nitrospinaceae; species Nitrospinaceae bacterium. Next base: position 31,526 of record JABJAL010000122.1, on the reverse strand, counting down.
ACGGCGGCCTCGCGAACATAGATGTCATCGTCGCTGGCAAGTAAACGGAGGTGTGTGGACCATCTGTGAAGTGCCTCTCCTAGGGTGCTTTTTGATAGAGAAGAGGCGCTTTTGTCCTCTGCGATAAAATGTCCGGCGGCATCGGTCGCAACGGCGCGAATCCATGGGTCCAATGAGTCCACATAGATTTGGAGGACTTCATTAAACTCAACAGAGGCCAGCGTCCATGCCTTGCGGCCCTCGTTGAGTTTTTCAACCGTGGTGCCATCGAGAAGGAGTGGCTCGAGCATGAGGATCAACTGGCGCATATCACCAACTGCATTAACATTGCTGAGTGTTTCGATGGCTATCGCACGAGAGGATTTCTCTCCCCGGGCAAGGGATTCGGATACCGTATCGACGGTCTTCTCATCCCCGATGACACCTAGTAGCTGGAGAATAAGGGTTTGACGCTCCTGGACCTTATCCGACAACGCCCTGTGGAGCATGACATAGGGCTCGCTCACACCCCTTCTCTCAATGGTGTGAAGGTGGTTAATCATCTCGTAGACCCCGAGCAGGTGCTCAAGCGAGAATTCCGTCAACCCTTCGGTCAACTCATCGGAGTTCACCTCTTGCGGCGAGTTGCCGTTCTGGGCGGGTGCTAGCCAGCGCCCGAAAATAGCAATCAGGGCACCTCCTTCAAGCGAGAGCGCATCTCGACGCTTTATTTCCTTGAGTGAATTCACCGCCTCGTTGCGGACCAGGACGTCGGTGTCGGATAGCGAGGCCAACAGATGCTCGAAATCCGACTTGCTCCCCCTTTTGCCGAGAAGGTGGACCCCCCTTCGGCGTATGGAGACCTCGGAATCCTTGAGGGCGAGATTTATGATTTCGTCAAGATGTCGGGCCTCATGAATATTATCCTTGAGTAGGCGCTCGACCGATTCCATGGCGGATTCTCGAACAGCGACATCACTATTGGAAAGATAGGGAACAACCCGCTTAACGAAACGTGGATTTTCAAGCTCTCCAATGCATTTTAGGGCGCATACCCGCTCCTCCTGGGTGCCCTCCTCAAGCATGGTATGCAGAACTTGAAGCCCCGCAGCGAGATAGAACAGATCGTCTGAATGAACAAGAAGCTGTATGGCGCGAGCGCGCACGAGGGGAGAGTCGTGGGTCAGGCTATCCTGTATCTCCTCGACAAAGTCATCGACCAGACCCGCCTCGACGATTGCATCCATTGTGGCCCGGCGGCACTCATCGTCCTCAGCGTTGAGCATGCGCTCCCATATTTTTCTGGCCCGCTCATTTTCCTTTATGTCTGGGGTTCCGGCCAGAAGGCGGAGCAATTGGCATAGGCACTCGCCTTTGCGGCGAGGGATTTCATCCATGATGAATCCAATGGCCTTGGCCTCCCCTGTGTCTGCTAGCATCCCCGCCGCGTAAACACATAGATCATCATCGCCTTCGTGAAGATTTTTCACGAGGAACGACATGCTTTGCTCATCGATTTCGCCGAACCCCTGTTGGGCAAAACGGAAAAGGCCGAGGTTACGTTCTTCAAGCATTTTTCGGAGCGCAGCAGAGTATTCGCTACGAAGGATAAATCCTGCGGCCAGATATCCTATTGCGATGAAGAAGGTGATACCGGCGACCCATCGTGGGCTAAGAGGGAACAGTGCCAAGCCCGTGGGCCGGATGACGAGCAGGATAATGCCGCTAAGTATGCTGGCGATAGCGACCACCTGGCCGGCCACGAAGGCGCCCACGCGACCGCGAATGTTCGTTGGCAACGCATTATATAAAAGTGCGTTGATGGGATTTCTAATGGATTCTTGGAGATTCTTGTTGTTGAAACGCAGGAACACCGCAGCGTAGAAGCCGGGAAGGAGTGTCATGGCGCCAAGGCCGAGCAGGGTCGTGAAGGGGTAGAGTAGATTGGCGGTTCCCAAGCCTAGTCGGCGAATAATGCGGGGCGTGATGAAGGTTTGTACCAGCAGCGCAAAAGCGCTTCCAATTCCGGTGAACATTCCCAGAAAGGAGGCAAGTTGGGCCTTGTCCTGGAATACTTCTCTAAAGATGACGCTGTACTGGAAGTCTTGGAAACTTCTCAAGAGGATAATAAGAAAACTGAAAATAGAAAATGCCGCGACATATCTGTTCGTTTTCATTAGGGCGATGCCGCCCTGTCTTTTTGATTTGCCAGCGGCTTTTTTCTTGGGTGCAACAGATTTGTCGATCAGATGGTTGCTCAGCCGAACCTGAATCGCAGTTATAAAAAATATGGAAGCAACGATAGTGGCGATCCAGAAATAAAGAAGGTTGGCCACATTTCCAAGGATTGCGACGAGTATCGGGATGGAGAAGCCGCCGACAATGCCGCCGTATCGCCCACCAGTCAGAATGATTGGGACCAATCTCTTGGATTGGAGAACATCTAGATACAAGCCGTAGAAGGCACGAAAGTTGTTTGGAACCATGTTCGTGAACATCACGAATAGGGTGTGTAGGAAAGGCAGGGCGATAGGGAATTCCATCACCTGGATGTCCACCGAGATGGCGAGCCGGATTAAAAAGACCAGACCGATAAAAAATGCAAGGACCGCTTTGAACATCGAGGGTATCGACATTTTGTCGGTGAAGGAGCCGTAAACCATGCTGACGACGATGATCACCAGCGAGTTGAATATGTACATGTAGGGGAGGAATCCGGGCCCTACTTTCGGGTGGGATAAAAAGAGCGCTTCCGACACGGAAAGGCCGATTGAGAATTGCAGTCCGATTAAAAAATAGAACACAAAGAATGATATGAAGACGAGAAATTCATCTTCGCGAACATTGAAAAGACGTTTGATAAAGTTAGACATGTGTTTAGCCGATTGGTGGTAAGGAAAAACTTGGGTAAAGCCGCCCCATTCGCCACAAGAATGCCTTGTCCCACTGATTGTAGCTTATTCGGTCTGGCTTTTCCAAGAATAGTAGGCAAGTGCATCCTCGGCCCATTCACTTGTGTTGGTGTACATCGAAGACCATCTTGTGTTGGCGCAATAGCCCCGGACGGGGTCGGCGTTTCCCTCGGGAATAAGCCCACTGAGTGGTGAGATGTCGAAGCCTGCCCTCACCGGCATTCGCTCTCGCTCCTTAGTGGGGAGAAAGTCAACAAATCGCTGAAAGGCGTAAAAGGAATTCTTGATTTTGTCGCATAGCACGTCAGTGCCTCCGACCAAATCAACTAGTTGTGGGACAAGAGGGGCGTAGCGGTTAAATTCCATTCCTTCCCCCTCATGGTTGGCGATGCTGTCCACGCCAACTGTTCCGATAGTTTGGTGGGTGAACTCCACGGGGAACAGGCGGGCATAAAGAGATTCAAGGACGGGCCCGCTACGCGTCAGCCGGATATGAACACGAACACTGTATAGACCAAAGTCAATCCAGTCGCAGATTAGTGGATGATAGGCTTGCCCAAAGAGTTGCTGGTAGTTTTCGATGGCTTGTGCCAGGCGCTCTCTCACGCGAGATTTTGGCTCAATAGATCTCTTTAAGTTCTCTTCAAGAATTGGCAGGGAACTTTCCATGAGTTTTGCGAGGTTGCCTTGCGTGAGATCGCCGTTGTGAAGGTAAGCCCTCGTGGTGGCGGGGCTCTTCGCATAGCGACCAGCCAACCAGGCCAGCGCACGGACATGTACGAGATTGCCGGGGTCAAGTGAGAGAGACATCGGATTCAAGCGCTCGGAGGCGATGCCTAGGCGGCTGAGATCTGGAAGAGAGTAGCCCTCGGGGTGGACGCCGATGCGAAAGCATCCAATGCCGCCGCCGCCTCGTTGGGGTTTTACGAAAAAAGTGGTGTTGTCCCATTTTTCTCTCAGTTGGTCTGCAGTATCAAGAATTGCATCGGCCGTAGCCACGGCGACCCGACCATCAACAGAGACGGCTCGATATCGAGCTGTCATTCGCTTTGGCTCATCTTTTATCGCCTGCTCGCTACCTTTTGTGGGCTCCTCGCCGCCGAGAAACTCATAAGTCTTCTCCTTGTTGGAGAGTGGCCCGCCGGGGGCGGTGAGGGGACCTGGAACCACAATTGCGCCCATGCCCACAAGGACCTCTGCGAGGCGGGCGTTATAGAGACTACGCTGGGCAGTTTGGCTGAGAACCAGCGTTTGCCGGGGGGCCCTGGCCACCCGTGCCATTAATTCGTCTCGCCTGTTGATGACGTGAATGGGGATGGAGAGCCCTTGGGCGGTTAAATGGGCGTTTATGATTCGCGCCGTTTCTGCGGATAGTGGAAGGCGATTCGGGGAGCCGTCCAGCAACAGTATCTCCCGGGGTTGAGGCCCGCCCGGCTCTTGGGTCTTGAGTCCCATGTCCGAAAATGCCTCGGAGGTCCGAGCCCAATCATTAAGGTGCCCGATAATATCTTCCGTGAGATTTCCCGTTTCAGAGTCAAATTCCTGGCTGACCCTGAACAGGTCCCATATCCCGTCGCTGGCATCTTGGGTAAGGCGATAAAGGGAGTCGTCCCTCTCTAGCGGAATTTCTGTGTCAGGTGAGGCCGAGGCCGATGAAATAGAAGAATTCATTCAATTGCCCTTCGAAGAGTCATGATGTGGCGGATGACCCAATCTGCCATGGCTCCACCCGGAATGTCGCCTCCGTAAGTGGACAACCGACTCTTTTCTTTATAGCTCACAGTGGATAGACCGATTTCTCTTTCCACTTCATCCCTTGTGGCGCGATTATCTGCAACGGGGCCAGAAATGAGTATTTCCTCCTCGCCCAGTTCAATATGGCTTCTAATCCATTGCGCCGTCAGGGTAGAGCTTACGCTATCACAGGCACAAATGACGAGTCCGCAACGCTTCAACCAGGTTTTTAGCCACGGGTCCGTCGTGACGTGGATGCTCCCCTCGTCGTTAGGAGCGTCGGCCACTTCCGCGAGGACGACTTCTCCTTTCGCTGCAGCATGGCGAAGAAGGAATCTGGCTCGGCGTCGAACCTCGTCCCGATCAATTTCAAAGGTGGAGGCAAGGCCTGAATCGACAAAATCCCAGGCCAGTCGATCTGTGTCGTAGTAGCCGTGAGGTCGGCCATAATACACTCTCATGAGATCTCGCATCCTTCCCGTGCCCGTCAGCTTGGCGAACGTCACCCTGATGCCCGAGGAGCGGAGAGAGAGAGCCAGAGCGGCAGCGCAAGTGGTTTTGCCAACATCCATATCGGATCCGGTAATTAAGACGAGGGGAGTGCTTGGAGGCAAATCGTCCTCCTCGGGGGATGAGGCTCCCGAAATCGAGGCAAGATCTGACATGAGGGCGAGCGAGTTGCCTTGTTTGATTCCGCCTAATACCTTGAGCTTTACCATGGGCAAGTCTTGAGAAGCACTATTTCCAATCACGCCTCCCGTATTGAGTAAGTTGATCGTCTCACCAGCAGGAACAGGTTGTTTTGGAGCGTGACCGTTAACGCTGTGGTTGGCGAAGCGGCTACCAGTTGCTCCGACGAATATGTCCCCCTCGCTTAGAGCGATTTCTTTTGTTTGCCAGGCCTCGAGTGAACCCTGAACCGGTTCGATGATTTCGAGGTTTCTCACTTTTGCGTCTTTTGGTGCGCTGACAACTTCGACGACGATTGGCGCGCCCGCCGGGACGGGGAGGGGTGATAGGGGTAGTTCCGTGGCGCCGCGCTCGAGTAGGCCCTCTTGGAGAAAAAGACCGCGGACCGTTGAGGCGAAGTAGTCAACGCCAATCACCGTGCATCTCCTTGAACGTTGGCAGTAAGCTGCAAAGCGACAGTGAATGAATTGACCATTTGGGTGGTCATGGGGGTGACAGATTCCCCGTTATCATCAAGGAGTCTCCCCAGGCCTTCAAGTTTAAAGAATGCGCCACGGGGCTCTACGACAGTACCTGATTCTGGTGGCGAGCAGGTGACGAGGATCTCCTCGGGCCCTTCAAGGTCGGCGATCCTGTCTCCATCTCTGATAAATACAGGGGTCTCGCCCGGTAGCGTATATATTCCTGGTTTTACGGCACTTTGAATGCGGACGCGGTGAGGTCGGGTGTTTCTAAGTAAAAGCTGAAAACCGTGGAGCGATGACGTGCCGATGCGCTCCAATTCGGGCTTGGTCTCATCATCTTGAACACCTGCCCCGAGGAGCTCAGCCAGATGCCAGGAAATTGTTGGCGGGCCCGGATTCTCATGAAGCTCAAGTTCAGTCATCAACTGGCTCGTGCCCAGGAGTCGGGGATTTAGTTCCAATGCATACGGCTCGCCATTATGGACGACAAAATCAACCCCGAATAGGCCCTTGTAGCCCAGCTCAGAGGCCCACTTGCCGAAGGTCAGGGTATGGGCGCGAATTTTCTCGCGGGCCGAGTCCGAAAGGCGATGATAAGCACCGTAATCACTCCCCGCATAATCAAAGCGGTGCATAGAGGAGCCGGGAAGACCTGTGATCATTACCGAGGGATAGGACATCCTCGTGCGGCCCCTGAAAACAATCGCGGCGGCGCCGAGCGCAGGGCCGCTCAAAAATCGACAAACAATAATCGGGGTGTCCTCGCCTGATTTTTCAATAAGAAGTTTTTTGAGTGTGGAGAGTTCATCCGATGTCTCGATGAGGTGGGTTTGATTGCCCGATGAGCCGATTTGCTCGTTTAAGATGATCTTGGGTCCCCATTTCTGAATCAAATCAGCCGATAGATCGCCAATCGCAATTGTCTCGCCGGGCGCCACGGCAATTCCTCTTTCTTCCGCCTCTTGGCGAAAAGCCACCTTGTCGTCGAGACGGGTTTTTAGGGCCAAAGGATTTGCGAGAATCGAGATTCTCCCGTCTGATTCGCTAGCCAGTTGTTCGAGAAATTCTGTCGAGCGATAGGGGATGACGATGCGGGGAGTCTCGCCTGATGTGAGGTGGGCCTGTATTTTCGTTCCCCATTCGCCTTTGTAGGCCTCGACGATGGAGGTGTGGGTCCAGACGATTCGCTTTCCAGTATCCTTTTCAACGGCAAAATACTTGAGTCGAGAATTCCATTTAGGCCCATCTATCCCCCAATCGCATGCCACGATGAAACTTAAGGGCAGGGATGACTCAACGGCGATGGAATCGGCCGCCCGGAGGCCCTGAAAGCCAAATTCCGCCGATGGTGGAGCTGCTGCGGCCAACCGCTCGCGGAATTCGAATATTGATGTGGACATCTAGGAAATCCTCAAAAAAAGAGATGAAACTAGAATTGTATTGTGCTCTGCCGGAGCGGATTCTAGTTCCTCCACCATATACACACAAGACATTTTCTCTGTGATAAGATATCCACATATGGTGGTTTTATTATTTTCATTAAATTAAGGCGATACAAAACAAAATGTCCGCACAATCGGGGTCGCTATCTTCTCCTGCCCCGGGTGATGAACTTGCCATAGATAAAGAGCACCGATGGAAAAAAATGTTTCAAGATTTGGTGCGCGCCAAAACAGCTTTATTTGGAAGCATGTTTTTGGTGTTATTGATATTTGTCGCCGCCACGGCCCCCCTGATTGCACCCCATGATCCTCTAAAAGTTGATGTGTTGCAGCGCCTTAAGCCCCCAGCTTGGCAAACGGGGGGACAAGCCCGTAATTTTTTGGGCACTGATGCGCTGGGCCGCGACATTTTTAGTCGCCTTATCTATGGCTCACGCATATCGATAATCGTTGGGTTGAGCTCTGTTCTAGTCTCGGGGGTCCTCGGTATCGTGCTGGGGCTTGTTGCCGGTTATTACCGAGGTAAAATTGACGATTTGATCATGGGATTCGCCGAAGTTCAGCTCGCTTTTCCCTTTATTTTACTGGCGTTGACCATTATGACTGTGGTGGGACCTGGATTAATGAACACTATCGTTGTTCTCGGGATAAGTCGCTGGGTGGCCTATGGCCGCGTTGTGCGGGGGCAGGTCCTCGCGGCACGTGAGATGGAATATGTCGAGGCGGCAAGGGCTCTAGGCTACCCCACCTACCGGGTACTCTTCTTTCAGATTCTTCCCAACATCATGTCTCCCCTAATCATAATTGCCAGTTTTGCGGTGGCGGGGAATATAATTTCAGAGGCTTCTTTGAGTTTTCTTGGGCTCGGAGTCCCCCCGTCTATCGTCACCTGGGGAACCATGCTTTCAGAGGGTAGAGAGTATCTGCGCGTGTCCTGGTGGATGGCTACGTTTCCAGGCCTGGCCATTATGTTTACGGTTCTTAGTATTAATCTTATTGGTGATTGGATGAGGGATTATCTCGACCCCAGGGTGAGAAAAGATTCTTAATTTAGGCGATTTTTTGGCGATGCCTAGATTCCTTTCGGAGGTTTTTTGCGAATGTTAAAGCGATTTTGGGGTGGGATTTTTATTACCTTTTTTTTGCTGTCTCTCCAGGGTTGCGGAGGAGATGATGCTGATCGTCCATTGACGATTCTCGTTTCGGTTGAGGCGCGCTCGTTCGATCCTCAATTTGCATCATCGACGGTCGAATGGAGTTTTTTGATGAATATTTTCGACGGCCTGGTCGTTCGCAAAGATAATATGACTCTGGGGCCAGGGCTCGCCGAAAAATGGGAAATCGATGATACGAAGAAAATTTGGACTTTCCATCTTCGTAAGGGTGTGGAATTTACGAACGGAGAGCCCTTCAACGCCCAGGCAGTCAAATTCACGTTTGAGCGGATGCTGGATAAAAAACTCAAAGCCCGGACCACCGTTCCAAGGCGTATTGCGCTCGACCATGTCGAAATCGTGGATGATCACACGGTACGCATCCACACGAAGCGCCCGGTCGCGACGTTGCCCATCTGGTTAGTCAATGCCCACATGCTTGCCCCTAAACATTATACCGAGACATCCGCCAAAGAGGTTTCGCGCAAGCCCATTGGCACTGGCGCCTATAAGTTAGTGAAGTGGGCAAAAGACGACTTTATCCGCATGGAGGCGAATGAAGATTGGTGGGGCGGGAAGGTGAAAGTTAAGACAGTTATTTGGAGACCCGTTCCTGAGGCCTCCTCTCGCATTGCCGAACTCGAGTCGGGAGCCGCGGATATCATCGCTAATATTTCTCCGGATCAAGGGGCGATGTTAGTTAGTGGGGACAAAGGAAAACGCCTCCAGGGAATTCAGGGTGGCCGGCGCATCTATCTTGGTATCCGTCAGAATTTCGGCCCTTTTAAGGACATACGGGTTCGTCAGGCATTGAACCATGCAGTCAATTTCAAATTAGTGACGGATAAAATCCTGAACAAGCATGGTTCCCGTATGGCGAGCATCGTGAACAGCCCAAATGTCGATGCGTCAATTAAGCCTTATTCCTACGATCCTCAAAAGGCAAAAGCTCTGCTTGCAGAGGCTGGCTTCAAGGACTCGAATGGTGATGGCATTCTGGAGAGAGACGGCAAGCCCTTTGAAATTAAAATTGATGTGCCAGCTTCGCGCTACCTCAAGGGTAAGGAAATTTGCGAGTCGGTGGCGGCGAATCTTCGAGCCGTGGGAATCAAGGCCGAGGTAAACCCCCTCGAATGGTCGGTATTCCTCTCCAGGCGACGAAAGAAGAAGTTCTCGCCCCTTTACTATCATGGCTTCAGTTCGGCATTTAACGCCGAGCTCGATTTGGGCGTTCTCCGCCAGAATCTTTATGCCAATCTTACGGACTGGAAGAACTCGGAATTCATGGATAACTACAAACGGTTGGGGCAGGTATTCAATCAGGCCGAGCGCAAAAAAATTAGCTACCGGATGCAGCGAATTGTAAGCGACGATGCTCCCTGGGTTTTTCTGTGGAATCAGTATGATTTTTATGGGTTGAGTTCTCGCGTCAAGTGGATGCCTCGGCCCGATGAGAGAATTTATCTTCCTTCGATTACCTTGGAAGAGAAAAAATAGGTATTGGCGTAGGAGAATACTGTGGGTGCTTATCTGATTCGGCGTGCCTTTCGAGCGATGCTTGTCATCGTGGGGGTGAGTTTTATTACCTTCGCCGTGCTTTTCCTTTCGGGAGATCCGACCGACACCATGGTTGGAGAGGACTGGACTCGCGAGGAGGTCTTAAAGCTCAGAAAGGACATGGGACTCGATAGGCCCTGGATCATCCAGTACACGACCTATGTGAGCCGAGCGATACAGGGCGATTTTGGGGAAAGCCTCCGCTACCGCCAACCGGCTTTTGAACTCATCGCCGAACGAGTGCCGGCGACCTTGGAGTTGGCTCTGGTGGCGCTTTTAATTTCTGTGATTCTGGCGTTGCCGTTGGGAATTCTGAGCGCATCGAGGCGAGGTTCCGCTTACGATTATGGTGGTATGCTTTTGGCCCTGTTCGGGCAGGCGATGCCAGTATTCTGGCTTGGTTTGATGCTAATTTTGATATTCGGTGTTCACTTGCATTGGCTGCCGGTTAGCGGAAGGGGTGGTTTTGAGAGACTAATACTTCCCGCGATTACGTTGGCAACCTATTCTCTGGCGCGCAACACCCGGGTTATCAGAAGTTCGATGCTCGAAGTCCTGGGGCTCGACTATGTCCGCACAGCAAGAGCCAAGGGGCTCGCCGAGCGAAGTATAGTTTATATCCATGCATTGAGAAATTCGCTGATTCCGGTGGTCACTATCATCGGCTTGGAATTTGGCCACTTGCTGGGTGGGGCGGTTATTGTCGAAACAATCTTTGCTTGGCCTGGAATCGGGCGACTCATGATTCAAGCTGTTTATGCAAAGGATTTCCCTCTCGTTCAAGCCTCGGTAACGATAGCTGCCGTAATATTTGTCTCCATTAATTTTCTTGTTGATTTCATCTATTCATATTTAGACCCGAGAGTTCGACTGGTCTAGATTTTTCTGCAATCCATTTTTTAAGGTGAGGCTCCGCATTGCCCCAAATTGCTTATTTCTGGGATGAATCCTCGTTGCGCCACAACACTGGTCGTCACGTGGAATGTATTGAAAGGGCCGAGCGACTTAGGCCCGAGGAAATTAGTGAGCGCGTTCCGCTGATTGTGCATCGACCGATTTTTACGCACGGCGCCGAGGAATGGATTCGCCGTGTGCATGATGACGAATATTTTGAGTTCGTCCGCTCTGCCAGGGAGCATAATTTTCATGTTCTCGATAATGGAGATACGCGCATCAGCGATGGTAGCTACGAGGCGGCGCTGAATGCCCTGGACGCGGCTCTAACGGCAGGGGACGAAGTCGTGGGCGGTAAATATCCCACTGCTTTTTGCGCGATGCGCCCGCCCGGCCACCATGCCCTGCCATTTCGGGCGATGGGGTTTTGTCTCTTTGCCACCGCCTCGATACTCGCCCGATATCTTCAGGAAAAACACGGTCTTCGCCGAGTGGCGATTCTGGATTGGGATGTGCACCACGGAAACGGCACGCAGAACGTTTTCTGGGAAGACCCGGATGTTTTCTTCGTCTCGCTTCAGCAGCACCCTCTGTGGCCCGGTAGTGGAATGGAAAATGAGCGGGGCGAAGGAGCTGGCCTCGGGACGACCTTGAACCTCACCTTCGCCCCCGGGACACCAGAGGGAGAATATCTCGATCGCTTTGAAAACGAGGCGGCGGCGGCCGTCAGGGCGTTTGCGCCCGAATTCCTCATCATTTCTGCTGGATTCGATGCCCACAAGGGAGATCCATTGGGGGAGTTGCGTCTTTCGAGCGAGTCGTTTGGCCATATGACACGGATCCTCAAGAGCGTTGCCCATGATTGCTGTGATGGGCGAATCGTCAGTATTCTCGAGGGTGGCTACAATCTCGATGCGCTCAGGTCATCTGTGGTGGTGCATCTCACTGCACTGGGCGAATAATAACCTAGATATTATCTCGTAATTACATTTCAAATAGTTGTTATTAAACGATATATGAGTATAATTTATTTTGTTTATATATTTAGTTGACTGACTAACTAAATGGGCCTATCTTTTCCCCGAGGAGAAATTTCCATGGTATTGGAGACAGCAGGGAAGAGGGCAGGAAAACAGACGATTAAATCAGCTGGCAAGGTAGCTGTGGGAACAAAGAAAAAAGAGGGGCCCGGCACCCGAGAGCGCATTGTGAGTGCGGCCGCCGATCTTTTTTACATCGAAGGCTACCAGGCAGCCTCTCTCGATAGCGTGGCCAGGCGGGCGGGCGTCAATCGGGGAAGCCTCTATTATTTTTTCAAGTCAAAGAAAAACCTTGGCCTGGCCGTAATCGATCACTTCGAGCGTCAGATTCATCAAAATTTTCTCCAGCCAGTTCTGCAAAATGAGCGGGCAGGGCGCGGGCAGTTAAAGAGGCTGGCCGATCTATATTCCGAGATGCCCAGGGCCGAGTCGCCCTGCTGCGGCTGCCCAATTGGCAAGCTATCGCTTGAACTCAGCGGGGTGGATGAGGATCTGCGCCTCTCCTTGAAAAATGTCTGGGGGGGGGTGATATCGGTGATTGAAACTATGGTTTGCCAGGCCAGGGAGGAGGGGGCGCTGCCATCCTCTGCAGATACTGAGGGGCTTGCCCGCTCTTTTTTCGCACAAATCCAAGGGGCCCACATCATCGCGCGAAGCACCCTCGATGCCGAGGCGCTTGGCAGAGACTGCCGTCGCGCTCTTGAAGGTCTGCCCTGGGTGAATTGATTCGCATAAAACCCTCCGGTTGAAGCCGGAGTTTTGTAGGGGGGGAAAGTGAAAATGCCAGAAACCAAAGAGAGTGAGCTCACGCAGACGGAAATTCCGGTTGAGGGGATGACGTGTGCCGCCTGCTCAGCGCGTATCGAGCGTCGCCTGAGCGCCCTTGAGGGCGTGGCCGTGGCCAACGTCAATCTCGCAACGGCCCGCGCCAGCGTCACCTATAACCCAGAGAAAGTCACACCCTCAGGCATCGCCGATCGAATTGTTCAGACCGGGTTCCGTGTTCCCGAAAAATCGATTGAGCTTGCCGTGGGCGGAATGACCTGCGCCGCCTGCTCGGCGCGAGTGGACAAGCGGCTCAACGCGCTCGACGGGGTGTCATCAGCGACGGTGAATTTGGCCACCGAAAGGGCGCTCATCAGCTACAGGCCAGGGGTCGTCTCGGTCGATAATTTGATTGAGCGGGTTGAGAAGACCGGCTACACGGCCAGTGAAGTGGGCGATGACGCCGGAGAGGCCGAGCGTGCCGAGAAAGAAAAAAAAGCGCGCCGCGAGCTTTGGCTGTTAATGGCCTCGGCACTTCTCTCGCTTCCCCTGCTGTATCAGATGAAGGGGCATCTTCCCGGGGGAGGCGAGATTTCAGAGCTTCCCCGCTGGTGGCAACTTGCCCTTGCCACCCCGGTGCAGTTCATCGCGGGCTGGCGCTTCTATCGGGGGGCGTATCATTCCCTGAGGGGTGGCGGCGCGAACATGGATGTCCTCGTCGCTCTGGGCACATCGGCCGCCTATCTTCACAGCCTTGCGGTGACTGCGATGGGCCTTGATGAAATGTTTGTGTACTTCGAGGCCTCGGCTGTTCTCATCACGCTTATCTTGTTCGGCAAGGTTCTTGAGGGCCGGGCGATGGGTCGCACCTCTGACGCCATCAAAAAACTCATGGGTCTTCAGGCAAAGGTGGCGCGCGTCCTCCGAGGGGGTGAGGAGCGTGAAATACCCATCGAGCAGGTGGTTGTGGACGATCTGGTGCTTGTCAGGCCAGGCGAAAGGTTCCCGGTGGATGGCGACATCACCGAGGGCGCGACTTCGGTTGATGAGTCGATGATCACGGGCGAGAGCATTCCGGTTGAAAAGAGGCAGGGAGATTCTGTTACCGGCGCAACAATCAATGGCACTGGTGCTGTCCAATTTCGCGCCCGCAAGATAGGACGCGACACCGTACTTGCTCAGATTATTAAACTCGTCGAGCAGGCACAGGGCTCAAAAGCGCCGATTCAGCGCCTCGCGGACCAAATCTCGGGTGTTTTCGTTCCTATCGTCATCGTTATCGCGGTGGTGACATCGGCTCTTTGGTACTACTACGCCGGCTTCGCACCCGCGCTGGTGAACGCCGTTGCCGTTCTGGTGATCGCCTGCCCGTGCGCGTTGGGACTAGCCACCCCGACCGCCATCATGGTCGGGACCGGAAAGGGCGCCGAGGCGGGTGTGCTCATAAAAGGGGGCGAGTCGCTTGAGACGGCACACAAACTCGACGCGATAATTTTAGACAAAACGGGGACTCTTACAAACGGAAAGCCCATTGTGACGGATATCATTCCGTTTGAAATTGAAAACGAAGAGCTTCTTCGGCTTGCGGCGAGTGCCGAGCAAGGCTCAGAGCATCCCCTGGGAGCGGCAATATTGGAGCGGGCCAAAGCCGATGAGCTCAACCTTTCTCCGGCGGAGGGGTTTCGGGCGATTCCGGGCCACGGCCTTGAGGTAACTGTGGACGGTCAGGCGCTCTGGTTTGGAAATACCAAGCTCATGGCTGAGCGGGGTCTATTATTGGGCAACAATGAGTCGGCTATGGCCGAGTTAGAGAATGCCGGAAAGACGGTAATGTTCCTCGCCGATGAGCAGCGCATTCTCGGGGCGGTGGCAGTGGCCGACACCCCGAAGGAAACATCTGCCAGTGCGGTTCGCGCCCTAAAAGAGATGGATATCGAGGTATACATGATGACGGGCGATAACCGCCGTACAGCGAGCGCCATTGCGGCCCAGGTGGGCATCGATAACGTCATGGCCGAGGTGTTGCCAGCCGAGAAGGCCGAGAAGGTGAAGAGCCTCCGCCAGGCGGGGCGCTCGGTTGGCATGGTCGGCGACGGCATCAACGACGCGCCTGCGCTGGCCGAGGCGGACGTGGGTTTTGCCATCGGTACGGGAACTGATGTCGCCATGGAGGCCTCTGATATTACCTTGATGCGAGGTGATTTGATGAGCGTTGTGGACGCAATCGGGCTCTCGCGGGCGACCTTGAGAAAGATCAGACAGAATCTTTTCTGGGCATTTTTTTATAACGTGCTGGGCATCCCGCTCGCGGCGCTCGGGTTCTTGAGCCCGGTTGTTGCCGGGGCGGCGATGGCATTCAGTTCTGTTTCGGTTGTGAGCAATACGCTTTTGCTCCGGCGTTGGCGGCCAGAGCGATAAAACGCTTTATAACAGGAGGTTTAAAAAAATGAGCAACATCATTGTTAAGGTCAAGGGTATGTCTTGTGAACATTGCCAGGCGGCTGTCGAGGGTGCACTGGGCGGCATCGATGGTGTGGCGTCGGCAAAGGTGGACCTTGCAGGCGGCACGGCAGCTGTCGATTATGATGAGGCCCGGGCTAGCGTCAAAGATTTTGAAGCGGCTGTCGAGGAGGCCGGTTTTGAGGTAGAATGAAAATTAAAAAGTTTTACGGTCTTTTCAAGGAGCGCTTCGCAAGTGGTGGAATATACAAAAGATGAGGACTTTCTCCGGCGGGTTTTGCGCTGCAACGAGCCCATGTCGCTTCACTTCGTCGGGCGTGATGATTTGGCCTCGATGCTTCGCCGCCAGGGTGAGCGAACAGATGGCAGTGAGGGCGAGATCGGGGCTGCCTACATGGACAACTACGGCAAAGGCGATCCTCATTATGGGGTTATCGGCGCCTACTGGAATAATACGCTTTTGGGCGTAACATCGTTTGGCGTTATTGAAAATCGAAATATCCTGGCTCACTTGGGAAGCACGGACCAACGCCGCGCCTGGTACGGGCGAATCGACGCTGTTGTTGTCCCTTCCGAATATCGGGGCTTGGGTGTGAGTCGATGGCTGTTAGAGGCAAACCTTCGCTACATGCTCGAATTTTGGCCAGGAGAGTTGTATTCGCTCTCCACCATTGCCGCCCACAAGGCGATTGCCTATATCCTCTCATCGCTGGGCTTTAGCATAGAAGTCAAGGAAGGAATGACCGAGGAGCGTGTTTCCCTTGATATGGACGAAACGCAGGAGAAAAAAATTAGAGATGTTCTCGGAAAAAAGGTGAGTCAGTCGGGCCAGCTCGTCTTTTTCCGTATCCGCCAGCAAGGTGGGCTCTAGCGGGGCTGCCCGTCGTTAAAAGCGCGCTCGATAATTTTTCCGGTCGTTGAATAAAACATCCCGTTCAGGCGCCCTAGCGGGTCGAGCTTCTCCATCTTGATGTACTTGCCCTCCATTACATCGTCTCGAACATGAAAGTAGACCACCTCGCCAAAAAGCAGGGGGTGCTTATTGGGGCCAAGTTCCAGGACGCGGTCCACCTTGCACTCAAGATGAATTGGCGCCTCTTTCACGCGCGGGGCGCCTGTCTTGACGCCAGGGATGGCGGTCAATCCCGTTACCTCGAATTCGCTTTCATTCTCGGGTATGCCGTTTGCCGAATCGACCATCTGCTCCCAGTTGGCGACATCCACCACATTGACGCAAAACTCTCCTGTGTCCTCGGCGTTCTTCAATGTGTGTTTTTTGCTTCCGTCCGGGTTGCGGGCGATGGTGAGGGTGACCATTGGCGGCGCGATGCAGACCACGGTGAAGAAACTGAATGGCGCAAGGTTGTGAACGCCGCTCGGGCTCACCGTGGACGCCCAACCAATTGGGCGCGGAACAACAGAGCCCGTCAACAGGCGATATATATCCTGGCGCTCAAGCTCGCCCGGGTCGAACTCGGTATGATTAGCCATTGGAAAAATTTCTCCAGCTCTAAAAATGAAATCAAACTGCCAGGCGCCCGCCGTTCACCGAGACCGTCTGGCCGGTAAAATAGCCTGCCTCAGGCGAGGCGAGAAAGAGAATCCACCCGACCATGTCCTCGACCTCACCAATGCGGCCCAGGGGCGAGAGGGAGCCGATTTGTTTGCGCTGCTCCTCGCTCCTCAGGGCGACGACGCGGTCCGTCGCGGTGGTGCCGGGTGCAATGGCATTCACGGTGATGTTGTGTTCGCCAAGCTCGTTGGCCATGACGCGGGTCATGGCGTGAACGCCTGCCTTGGCGGCCGAGTAGGGTGGAGATGAGCGTGTCATGGAGGCCTGGCCGGCGACCGAGCCCATGTTGATGATGCGCCCGCTCTTTTGCTCCATCAGGGTGGGGATGGCGGCCCGGGAGCAGAGAAATACGCCCTTGAGGTTGCGAGAGATGACCTGATCCCATTCCTCTTCATCGGTCTCGGCCACGGTAAGTTGTTTGTTGAAGCCGCCCGCGTTGTTCAGGAGAACATCAATTCGCCCTGCCTCGGATACGATGCGCTCCAAGACGGCTTTGACTTCGCCCGAGTTGGTGATGTCACAGTGAATGAAGGTGGCGTCTCCACCGGAGTCCCTTATGGTCTCGGCAGATTTTTCGGTTTTCTCATCATCGATGTCGAGCAGATAGACTTTTGCCCCGAAATCGGCAAAAGCCTGGGCGGCGCCTCGACCAATGCCTACTGCCGCGCCCGTGGCAATTGCAACCTGTCCGCTAAAATCGAATTTCGTCTTGCCCATGATCGTTCCTCGCAAAAAAAATCGGTATGTGAAAGATAGCTGCTCGTGGCAGCTTCGAAAATGTTTTGGCCTCGCGGCCCGAACAAGGATATTAAAAAGAATATCGCCCGAGACTGAGTGTTTTACAAGGTACGTCAGACAACGTCTTTTTTTTCTCGGTGGGGCATGGTATTCAACGGGCAAAGAAAAATATAGCAACTGGTAGAGAAAGTCTGAAATTTTCCAATTAATGAGGTGGTGTATCGTTATGGCGAAAATCGACGGAAGCGAGGGCAATCCCATTGCCTGGGTGCATACGGTCCCCGAGGATGAGGCCGAGGGCCTTGTGAAGCGCTACTATGAGGCGGGGCGAGAAAAATTTGGCTCCCCGGCGAATATATCGCGCCCCTTTAGCAATCGGCCCGAACTCATGCGTGCCCACAGGGGTTTGTACCTGACGCTCATGCATGGCGATTCGAGGTTGTCGCGGGTGGAGCGAGAATTTGTGGCCATCGCGGTCTCGAAGGCGAACGGGTGTTTTTACTGAACGACGAGCCACGGAGAGTTTCTCCGTCAAGAGCTTGGCGATGATGCGCTCGCCTTGGAGCTAAAAGAGCGGCCCGATGAGGCGCAATTAACAGATCGCATGCGGATTATGCTCGATTTTGCCCGGCGCCTCACGAAAGACTCTGAGACGCTTCGGCGGGCCGATATGGACAAGCTTCGAGCCCAGGGCCTCGATGATACCGCCATCGTTGATCTGGTTGCGCTCGTGGGATACTTCAACTTCATCAACCGGGTAGCTCATGGTCTTGGCGTCTATCTTGATGAGGGGCTCAAGGGCCGCGCCGCGCCCGAGGCGCTGCGGGCCGAGCTCGAACGCTTGGATGAATGAAGCCCAATTGACGGCGCGGGAGTTAATTCACTAGGCTGGCGATCGTATCAAGCAGGCCATTGTCGATAAGGGTCCAGGCCGTCACGGTGACGGCGAGAATCAAAAGGGCGAGCAGTAGATACTCCATCGCGCCAGCCCGGGCGCCGGAGGGTCGTTTGTCAGAACTTTTCGTCATAAAAATGGCCTGGTGTTATCGGGTCGTGGCGGCATAGGATGAACCTCGCCGCCCTGGCGGTGAGGTAGGAGGATTATAAGCTTGGTGCCTGCGTATGCAAGGAGAGCGCCCTGGGTTTTGGCTAATTGATGGCTTTGGCTAACTGATTATCTCTTTTCGAAATGAGGATTCAAATATCAATGGAAATGGCAGAACATAATTTTGGACTGGTTGATACTGTCGAGCCCGAATCTCTGGGCTTGCCGGGCAAACGTGTATTCAGGTTGTTGATTGACAGTACGCCGCAGGCCGCCGCGACACTGTGGCTCGAAAAAGAGCAGCTCTACGGCCTGTCCGTGGCCATCAAGAAACTTATCGAGAGCACCCCATGGAAGGAAGGGGCTAATCCAGAGGAGGCCGATGTCCCCTACCTTGAGGACATGAGTATCCTTCAGTGCTCATCCGAGGAAATGGTGGAGTTCAAGGTCGGTCGTCTGGGTCTCGCCTTTGGGCCGGGCAAAAAGTATGTCACGCTTTTTTTCCACGATGCACTTGAGGAGGCCGAGGAAGACACCTTTGAGGACTTCGAGGATTCCGAGGAGGTAGGCGACGCAGAGCCAACCATTCGGGCGAAGTTGCAAATTTCTCTAGAGGTGAGTCACTCCGAGAGTTTCGTGAATAAGAGTCTTGAACTCTGCGCCTCGGGCAGGGGAACTGATTCGGTTTCCAGGCAGGCCCTTGTTGCTGCGGGTAAGGTCAATCCCAATACGAACGGTCACTTTAAACATTAATCTGCCGCCGCCCATTTCATAGGAAAGCCAGCGTGTCTTCTGAGTCGTTTCCCGAGACAGATTTTGGGGAGGATGCGCCTTCCTCTGAGGAGGATGAAGGCACTCGCCTATCCATCGATGAGATCGAAAGTCTAATCGATGGGGCCGAAATTGAGGGGGGCGAGCTCGTTCCCCGGGGCTCGAACTACACCTTTGCGGTCGAGCTTCGAAATGGCGACCTGCGCTTTCTGGGTATCTACAAGCCTGCCGGCGGCGAGCGCCCGTTGTGGGATTATCCATATGGCACCCTTCACCATCGCGAGCGCTGCTCTTTTCTCATTAGCCAGGCTCTCGGCTGGCAACTCGTGCCGCCCACAATCGTGCGAGAGGGCCCGCACGGTGAGGGCTCAGTTCAACTCTACATTGCCCATGACCCTGAATCTGACTACTTCACCCTCCTGGAAGAGGGTAGGCCCGAGCTTTTTCTCCTCGCGGTTTTTGATCTCATTGTAAATAATACCGACCGCAAAGGGGGACATTGCCTCAAAGGCCAGGACGGCCGCGTTTGGGGCATCGACCATGGCCTGACTTTTCATGTCGAACCGAAGCTGAGAACCGTTATATGGGATTTTGCGGGCCATGAACTTTCGGAAAACATTCTCGACGATCTCAGAGGGCTCGACAGAAAGCTGGATGATGGCGAAAATCCCATGACAAGTGAAATAATTTCACGGCTTGAGCCCGAAGAATTCGATATGCTTCGCAGGCGGGTAGGAGCATTTCTGGCTAATCCTCGGTTACCGCATCCCGAGGAGTACAGAAGTTTCCCCTGGCCTCCCATTTAAGCGAAATGAAAAACGCCCGGGTTTACACAGGCGAGAAGAGGTGCGTGGTATGCAAGATGTCAGGCGGATGATTTTCCTCAAACCTCTCGTTGGCGCTATTTTTCTGGTGATGGTTTTAGGTGCTTGCGGACTTGTCGACAGATTGGGTTTGGGTGGTGGCGGCTCGCAAGCGATATCTCCCAAGCAGAGTGATGAAGCCGACTTTCGGACGGCACAGTCTGTCCACACTGCTAACGCCTACCGAAAGTACATAAAACTTCATCCCACCGGAGCGCATACCAGACGGGCTGAGCTGCTGGTCGAGAAGATTTCTTATTACGATGTGATCTCGCGTATGAAGTCTAGCCAGCTTGAAGCGTTCATCCGCAAGTACCCAAAAAGTAAATTCGCCTCGACCGCACAAGAAGAGCTCCAAAAGACAGAGTACGACAAAGTGAAGCGGAAGGATTCGATAAAAGATTACCGTGCCTTCATTGCACGCCACATAAAAACGCCTAGCGAGTGGACAGCTGCTGCGACCCAGCGGCTAGAGCGCCTTCTTTTGGACCGCGCCAAGTCATCGGATAATGTTCTCACACTTACTCGCTACATTCATGATAATCCCGGTAACCCCTACATGGATGAGGCCAGAGAAGCGCTCAAGCAGGCCTCCTTTGAGCGAGCCATGAACTCGATGGTTGCTGACGACTGGGATGCTTTTATTCGGCGCTATCCCAGGAGCCAAGAGGCTGAGATCGTCTCTAAACACATGGAGAAACAAGAGCTCCGCGTTGCCGAGCGCTCGGGAAGCGCGGCGGCTCTCGATAAATATTTAAAGCGCTATCCTAAGACGCCGCACCGTGGGCGTATTCTCTCCTCGCTCGCCCTCATGTCGAAAATTCGGGACCGGCGGGCGGAGAAATGGATGAAGGTTAAGGAAGTCGAGCTAGATGTTTACAGGCCCCGAAAATGCCCAAAATGCAAACCATACCTCAAGGTGCACGGCACGCTCGCGAACATCGACAAGGATTTTGTCTATGATCTGGTCCTTGAGATCGAGATTGTTGAAAAGGGAAGGCGCTGCTGTAAAACATCGCACAGCGTAAGGGGGATTGTGCCGGGCGAGAGTCGCCTCTTTTCGTTCTCGATTCCCGGGATAGAGCCCAAGGGCCGCCCCCCCAACTATGAGCTTCGTATCAAGTCGTCTAGTTCCTATAGAAATTCATCTGGAAACGAGAAAGAATCACTGACCGAGATACAGACGTTTGGAAAGAAATCGCCCGTCGATAGCTTCAAGCCCGTACCCGTCCCGCCGTTGGGCAAAAGGCGTTGAAGCCACTTCATTTGTATTGGGAAAAAAGAAAAATTAGTTGCCGGGTCGTTTCTTGGTCCAAAGCCCCGGCCTGTTCACCTTGCGGATATTGGTGGAGATGAATTTCGTGAGTTCGGGATTGCCTACCAGCAGCGAGCGCCGCCATTTTCTGGCGGCGTCGATATTTTTAGGTAGGTTTTCGGGCGGGAAAAAATTCTCGAATGGCTCCCATCGGTCAGTGCCGTTTTGCCGGATAACGGGACGCCCGCCTGCTTCCTTGACGATGAGGACGCCTGCGGCCACATCCCAGATGCTAGGAGCGCCGAAAAGGGCATAGTGAAGCCCGCCTCTTGCCACGAGCGCGAGTTCATAAGCGATGGAGCCCGGCGCACGAACCTCGCCGAGGCTAGATTTGAGAGGTCCCGTCGGCCGGAACTGGGTCCAGTAGGCGCCAGGCAGACTCGCGATTCGCTTGCCGGTTGGCTTGCCGTCCTCGGCCACTTGAATAGGATGCGACTCGCGAAATGCGCCGCCCCCCTCCCATGCGCGGTAGATGGTGCCCCCGCTTGACGAGGGCTCCGGCGTGAAGATAGCGCCCGCGACTGGGCGGCCTTTGTAAAGTACGCCGACCGAGCACCCCCAAACGGATAAACCGTTTAAAAAATTTTTAGTGCCGTCCAGTGGGTCGAGTATCCACAGGTAATCGGGGACCTCTTTTTCCCCTTCGCGTTTGGCCTCTTCTTTATCCTTGGAGGTTTCCTCGCCTAATACGGCGTGGTCCGAAAATTTGGCGACAATGGCCTTGGAGAGAAAATCCTGGCTCGCGGTGTCGGCCTCGCTGACGGGATCAGTTTTCGCCTTGTTCTTGTAGTCCACCTCGACGCGCTTGCCGAACAGACCCAAAAGAATCGCGCCTGCCCCGCGTGCGAATTCGGCAGCAGAATCAGCCAGCGCCTCGGGGGCGATTTTGGGGGAGGGTGTCATTCGAAGGTTTCCATTTCGGGGATGTCGAGCTGGCGAGCCAGCTCAGCGAGTTCGGTGTAGCGCTCGGGAAGCAGGGGTATGCCGCTTGCCCTAAGCGCCTGCTCGCTATCATATTCCTTCTCCCCGGGCATATAGATGCGCTCGACGCCAGCCGCCTTAGGCGCGGCGCGAAGCACGCTGCATAGCGTGTTTACCGTGGCCCGAAACTCCGCCATAGGAATTAGGGATTCAATTCGGATGGCGGCGAAAAAGTGGGTGACGTTGCCGGGGTCCGTGGGGTCCATGAGCCCGCCGATGCCGTGGCTATGGGCGCCGCCCGTTAGTGCACCCAAAATGGCGTCGATGGCGACCGAGAGGCCAACGCCCTTGTAGCCGGCAATTGCGGTGAGGGAGCCTGATTCGAGGACTTCGTTAGGATCTGTCGTGGGCTCGCCCTCGGCATCCACCCCCCAGCCCTCAGGGATGTTTTTGCCTGCCATGTGCGCCTGGAGGACATAGCCGCGCGCCACCGTGCTGAGCGCCATGTCGAGTTCGATGGGCGGGTCTCCTGGTATGGCGATGGCGACCGGATTGTTCCCGAGAATTTTTTCTTTCCCGCCTGCAGGCGCGATGGTCTTCACCGCGTTTGTTGTGACGATGCCGACCATGCCTCGCTTAAGCGCCAACTGGGCGAAGGTTCCAGCCGCGCCGAAGTGGTTGCTGCGTTGCATGATGACGACGCCGACGTTGTGTTTTTCAGCACGGTCTAGACTCTCTTCCATCCCGCGCTTGGAGACCACCTGACCCATGCCGTTGTCGCCATCCATGAGGGCGAGCGCGCCGGCGTCTTTGATGACCTTGATGTTGGGTGTGGGGTTGTTGGTTTTACTTTTTAAACGAGTGACGTATGCAGAAGTGCGGATGACGCCGTGGCTCGATGTGCCGCGAAGCTCTGCCTGGGTGAGCGTGTCGGCGGTCCATGCCGCATCCGCCTCGGGCATGTCCGCGCGTTTGAAAACTTCGGTGATGAATCGTTTGAGCTCTTCTTTGTGAACGAGACGACTCATTTAACGCTCCTTGGGATTTTGGCCAGCGGTTGAAGGCGAGGCCTTGCGTGAGAGTTTGTGTCCTCAGTTTTTATGGCGCTCAAAAAGATATGCGCCTCCGTGGCGGATGTGCTCGCCGCTCACCACTTCCGTTAAGTAGTCGCTACGCGACACTGACCATCGATCAGCTGTTTCAATGCGCTGCGATATCCAATCTGAATTGCGCCAGAGATGCTCGCTTCCGGCAAAACCAGGCCCCTCCTGTAGGATGACGAGGTACCAGCGCACATCGGGGTTGGCCAAGATGATTTTTTCTGCGCCAAGATCGAAGGGAAGCCAGCAAGACACGACCATGTCGGGACGATAGCGGGACAGGGCTTCTTCCGCGCCAAGAGGCTCAATATCGTCATCGCCCGCCGGGTCCGTCATTCGAAGGGGAATTCCCTGCGCCATGAGTGCCCGACCAAGTGCCCCAGCCCCTGAGCCCACCTCAACAACGTGCCTCGGAGCCAGTGGCCGGATGGTATCAGCTAGCGCCTCGACCCATTCGACGGTGGGGAGCTGGTAAATGTCATGCGCCTCGCACCAGGGCAACCAGCCCTCGCCAGCCTCCTCGCTGGCGAGGCGGGCTAGCGCCTCATCATAGCCGATGAGCGGCATCGTTTTGCCGCCCTCCCTGCAACCTAGACGCTCAGGCCGTTGCGGGTGATGGCAAAGGCATTGTCCTCGTGAAGGATTTCGGCCTTGGTCATCTTGCCGTTGGCGATGTCGATCACCTCGTCATAAACGCGCCGCCCGGCCTCCTCGATGGTTGTTCCCGTAAACATGTCCGACACGTCAACGTCGAGGGTGTCGCGCTGCAACTTGGCGGATACGGGATTTCCCGTAATACGCAGGGTGCTCATCAGCGGGTGGTTGATGGTATGGCCGCCGCCCGTTGAGAAAATAAGCACCTGGGCGCCTCCACCGGCTATGCCGGTGATGGACTCGCCGCCGTGGCCGGGGGTGTCCATGACGTGGAGGCCGGGTATTTTCTTCGCCCGCACGGAGTAGGGAATCACGTCGACGATGGGGGCCGAGCCCGCTTTTTGAATGGCGCCCAGTGATTTTTCCTCGATGGTGGAGAGGCCACCCTCCATGTTGTCGCCCGTGGGCTGGCTTCCGCGAAGGTCCACGCCGCAAGCGAGGATGTCGGCTTCCATCTTGTTGACCATTGCCCAGATTTTCTTGCCCAGCGCCGGACGTACACATTTGGCCGCGAGAACATCCTCGCCGCCCATCATCTCCGTTGTTTCGGCCAAAAGGGCGCGACCACCAAGCTTGATGACCTGGTCGGTGACCCAGCCGGTCGCCTTGTTGTGCGAGATGCCCGAGGTCGTGTCCGATGTGCCACAGTTGAGGCCGAGGAGGAGCTTTGAGACGGGCACTTCCTGGCGGTGCTCGTTGGTGAGTTCACGAATCATTTCCATGCCGATGCGCGTTGCCTTAGCGGTGGCATCGATGGCGCCGCCGTCCAGCCGGATGTTGATGGCCTCAACGCGCTTGCCGGTCTTGGCAATCTCGTGGGCGATCTCCTCGGCGGTGCAGCCCTCCTCGCGGTGGTGGTCGATGACGACGACCGCACCGGCGTTTGCGTTCTGACCGTGTGCGACGAGGGTCTCGAACGTGCGCCTGAGGTCGGGTTCAATCTGGCAGCGCCCGAGGGGATGGGTGATGGAGACGCTATGGCGCAAAGTGCGCGTCACTCGCTCGCAGGTGGGGTTGGCGTATAGCGTACCGCTCAGGACGAGGAGATAGTTCCTTGCTCCCACGTCGCCGTTTTCTCTTGGGTAGCCGAACCATGTCTTGCGCAGCCGGGGGGTCGGTTTTTTTCTTCTGGCCATGTGCAGTGCTCCTTAGTTTTCTTCGAGGTCGCCGCGGCCCCGGTTGCTTTCAATGTTGTGAACGTGAATGTAGTCGCCCATCTTGATCTCTTTGCTGGCAGAGCCGATCGAAAGGCCATACTTTAGGCACTGGTCGCCCTTTTTAAGCGGTTTGACGCAAATCTTGTGGGCAAACGGGATACTCTGTCTGGCCTTTAATTTCTTCGTTTTCTTGCCGTTGAACATCAACTCGACCGTCTCACCTTTTTTTATTTTGGCGATACAGGTAGCGACATTGTCCGACTTGTCAATAATCATGGCGACTTTAGCCACAGCACTCCTCCGAATTAAAAGGTAAATAACATGCCTGCCGCTCAGGCGAATTGCGATGGCGACAGCGACCCGATTCAATCGACTTGGTTGTGTTTCCACCGGCACTTTACCGCAACGTTTGAGTGGTGTTCAAGGAACACATGCCCAAATTGCAGGTAAACAAATGTCAGGCATTAGAGAGGGGCCGCACGCCAAGCTCGTTGGCAATGCGGTTGAGATCCTCTATCAGGGCTGGCTTGAGATTAATGCCGCCTGCAAGCGCATCGCGATAGCGGCGGTGGGCACCCTCTCCTGGGATTCGAATTTCATCGAAGCCCGGCGCAAGGCGCGAGCTTTTTATCTCACGAACGGTTTCGTCTACAGCCGCCTGGTAGTCGCCCCCAAGGCAGCGCTCTGGGTCGATGGCGATGGCGAGCATGGGAAGTGCGAATTGTTTGTCTGTCTCGGTCCACTCTGGCTGCTCGGCATCGAAGCCGTTCCCCGAAAGGGCCGAGGTGATAAAGCTGAACATTAGCGCGAGCCCATAACCCTTGTAGTCGCCAAGGGGGAGCATTGTGCCCTTCGCGCCCAGGGCGGCGTCGGTCGTAGGCTGACCTTCCGGGTCAAGAGCCCAGCCCTCGGGGATGGGCTCCCCGGACTTTGCTGCGAGGAGGACATATCCCTTGGCCACCTTCGAGGTCGCCATATCAAAGATAATAGGAAACTCTTGTGATGAGGGAATGGCGAAGGCAATCGGACTGTTGCCCAAAAGTCGCTCGGCCCCGCCCCATGGTGCGAGGTTTCCGGTTGCCCCGCTTATGACGATACCGATCATGCCCTTTTGGAGGGCCATGGCGGCGAGATAACCGATGTGCCCCGTGTGCGAGGAGCGGCGAATGGCGGCTGCGCCAATTCCCGAGGCTTCGGCTTTTTCCATCGCCACTTCCATGGCCCGGCTCGCGACGACGGCGCTCATGCCAAGGTCTCCATCAAGAAGCGAAAAGGCGGGAAGATCGGTTACGGTCGTAATGTTCGGGCGCGGGTTGGCGGTGCCGCGGCGAAGGCGCTCGGCGAACACCCCGAAGCGCACGCAGCCGTGGGAGCCCACTCCCCGGAGTTCAGCATCGACAGTCTGGGCGGCACACTTTGCCGCGTCCCCGGCTGGCAGACCCAGCGCCTCGTAGGCGCGAGTGAGAAAATCGTTAAGCGCCTCGGCGCTAATCGTGGTATCTGGCATGAAGTCTCCCTCATATGTATGTGGGATGAACAAATATCATATTTATGCCCTCCGGTCTCGCCTTGGCGTGGAGGCGAAATGGCGTTATATAGTTAGGCATCGAAAATTGATGGGGAGTCAGGCTGGGGGCAGGTGTCCCCATGTCTGTTGCACGCGGAATTTTGAAGCATTTTTACTTATGTGAAAGGGGTGCAGAATGGATCTTGGATTGAAGGGGAAAAGTGCCATCGTCACCGGGTCGAGCCGGGGCATCGGGCGCGAGTGCGCAATTGCACTGGCCGGTGAGGGGGCGCGAGTCTGTGTGACGGCGCGTGATGAGGAACTGCTCAAAAAGGCGGTTGATGATGTCAACGCAGCAGGCGGCGAGGGGATGTACGTCGTGTCCGACCTGACATCGCTCGATGGATGCAAGAAAGTAGTAGATGCCACTGCGAGTAAGTTCGGTGGCGTGGATATTCTCATCAATAGTGCTGGTGCAGCCAAGGGCGGCGATGTTCTTGATATCGATGTGGACCTGTTTTCCGATGCGTTGAGCCTCAAGACCTTCGGTTATATTCGCATGGCACAGCTCTGCGTATCCCACATGAAGAAAAACAGCTGGGGCCGAGTCATCAACATTTGCGGCGGTGCGGGCGCAAGCCCGGCTCGGGGGAATCTGCCCACCAGTTTTGCGAACATCACAGTTCTCAACGCCTCGCGTGGTCTTTCCGATGCTGTTTCGGGCGACGGAATTATCGTGAACAACATTTGTCCTGGCATGACGAACACCCAGCGGGCCCGCGATATTTCTCAAGCCGGGGCCGATAAGGCAGGCAAGAGCGTCGAGGAATTCTTGAAAGAGCGGGGCTCCAAGATACCGGCTGGCCGTATTTGCGAGCCCGAGGAAGTCGGACGGATGGCCGCCTTCTTGGCTTCGGAGGCGAATTCTTATTCTATGGCAGCCTCGATATATATGGATGGTGGTGCGCGCCGCAGCACGCCCTGATCCGAGCGTTATCGGCCCGGAGCGTTTTGCGCTCCGGGCTTTTTTCATTCGTTGTGCATGATTTCTCTGACAGGAGTTTATCCGGATGCCTCATCTTTTCGATGAATTACAACTTCGCG
Organism: Nitrospinaceae bacterium; assembly: GCA_018669005.1. Classification (NCBI taxonomy): domain Bacteria; kingdom Pseudomonadati; phylum Nitrospinota; class Nitrospinia; order Nitrospinales; family Nitrospinaceae; species Nitrospinaceae bacterium. The sequence continues at coordinate 3,687 of JABJAL010000122.1, read as the reverse complement.
GTATAACGCTAAGAAACCGTATCGGTGTTTCGCCAATGTGCCAGTACGTCGCAAAAGACGGTTTTGCCGACGAGTGGCACCTCGTTCACCTCGGAGCGCGAGCGGCAGGCGGGGCGGGGCTTGTAATCGTCGAGGCGACGGGTGTTGTACCTGAGGGGAGAATAACGCCTGGCTGTTTGGGTATCTGGTCAGACGATCATATCGAGCCCCTGGAGCGAATTACTAAGTTTGTAAAAGGGCAGGGTGCAGTAGCTGCCATTCAAATAGGCCATGCCGGTCGCAAGGCCAGTTGTAGAGAGCCTTGGGAGGGTGGCAGTTATCTTTCGGACGATGAGGGTGCCTGGGAAATAGTGGCTCCGAGCGCTGTTCCGTTTAATGATTCGGCACCGGTGCCCCGCGAACTTACTTTAGATGATATCGCCGGGCTTCAGGATGCCTTCCGTTTGGCCGCACGCCGCTCAAAGGAGGCGGGATTCGATTGGATAGAGGTCCATGGTGCACATGGATATTTGATGCACAGTTTTCACTCGCCAATCTCAAATAAGCGGACCGACAACTATGGTGGCAGCTTCGAGAACCGTGTTCGCTTCACAGTGGATACGGTCCGTATCGTCAGAGAGGAATGGCCCGAGGATCGGCCCATGTCGGTCCGACTCTCGTCCACGGACTGGTTCGAGGGGGGCTGGACGCTTGAGGAAACAATTGAGCTTGCAAAAATTCTAAAGGCTGAGGGAGTGGACTTGATTGATTGCAGCGGTGGCGGGGGAACGCCGTTGGCTAAGATTCCCGTTGGCGCTGGCTATCAAGTTCCTTTTGCCGATGCTGTTCGGCGAGAGGCGGATGTCCCCACCTCGGCGGTCGGGATGATTACCGAGCCCTGGCAGGCCGATCAAATCATCCGAAATGGGCAGGCCGATATCGTTCTTTTGGCGCGCGAATATCTGCGCGACCCCTACTGGCCCCAACGTGCTGCGGCAGCGCTGGCAAAAAAAGATTTGGCCTACGTTCCTGATCCCTACCACCGGGCTCATGGGCGAAAGATGGGGTAACTCCCGCCGCCAACATTCTAGTTTGAGCAATTCCTCTATTAAATTCACCGTTGCGCTTCTCTACGGGAAATTTTATTTCGCGAAGTTTTGTGGGTTTTCCATCGTATCGTTACGCCTCAATATCCATATAAACCTCTTGGGATAACAGTTTCGCGATAGGTGCCCCTTGAAACGCTGTATTGCTAATAATCACAACACTTTATAAGATTAATTTTGTCTCGGATGCGCCTTTTACAAAAAAGCGTATCCAGATTTTGTGCACACCTGTGAGTGTGAACACTCGCAGGGTAGACACTCCCAGAGTTAGCTGCCTGTGTAATAGGAGAATGGCGGTGGTTTTCATTTTCATAGGTCTCGTCGGTCTTGTGGTGAGCGCATCAATCAATGATACGACCATGATATTTGGGTTTCTCTGGCGAGATATTTCTCTGAATATTTACGGGGTCTTTATGAGCTTCCTGATCATCGGAAGCGTGCGTTTGTACAAGGCAAGCCACCCTTCTCCAAAGAAAGGGCGCTCTGGCAGAGGCAGAAAGTCAAGAAGTCATCGCAGGAAGCGAGGGACCAGCAAGAGTACGAGTGGCATGGAGCATATCCATTGGGCGCACAAGGCAAGAACAGTCAAATTGTATGCGGCCTGGTTTCTTTTCTGTTTGGTCACTGCACTGGTGTCAACTCTTGTGATGAAGGCGGACTTGAGGTCAACCATGGAGTCGATAAGCTCTTTTATGTTGTTTGGATCGAGCGACCCCTACATGTCGCCCAAGAAAACAAAACAAATCGACGGCGAGATGAGAAATGCCATAAAAGAGATACTTAAGTAAAACCTCACCTTTAAGCGCGTCTACTTTTCCTCAGGCATGAGTGAGGAGGAACTAATAGATCTTGGGTCGCGTGTAGGCCATCTTCCGGCATCGACCTCGGTGATGAATTCGAGAACGACCCGGTTGAACATCGCGGGCTCCTCGAGGTTAATAAGGTGGCCAGCGTTGGGAAATGTGATGAGGGCCGCTGTCGAAATCGTGCGCTTCATGAAAAGCGCGGGCTCAAGACAGGGCTCGTCTTCATCGCCTGTGAGAATAAGCATCGGAACCTTGCATTTTTTCATCGATTCTTCAAGTTCGTAGACCGAGGGGCGAAGAGCCTGAAGGCCCCGCATGGTATTCGCCGCCCCGAGAGCCGAGCGCTCGACAAATTCTCTCTGGAAACGCTCGTAGGCGATTGGGTCTTTTCTCTCAAGCTGAACGCGCGTGGGCCCGGCTGTGTAGGTGGGGCCAAATTTCTCAAGACCATCCTCAAGGAAACGCCGGGCAACCTCTTGGGCCTCACTCTGGAATTTATCGCGTTGGCTCATGTCAGAGCCGTAGCCGCAGCCGGCCACCACGCATGAACGGGCGAGCTCTGGATAGCGAAGCCCGAGATGTAGCGATGCGAAACCACCCATCGATAGGCCTACGATATGAGCCGGGGCGAGATTGAGGCCCCTGATAAGGTCGGCGAGATCGTTAACGGCGTGGTCCTGGCTATATGCTGAAACCTCCTCGGGAACCTCCGTGGGAGGAAATCCTCTGGCGTTGTAGGTGATCGTTTGGTAGCGACGGTTGAAGTAGCGCACCTGGTCTTCCCAACTACGGAGGTCGGCGGCGAATTCGTGGACAAATACGATGGGGGCTCCCTCTCCCGAGGTTTCGTAATGAATCTGAATGCCGTTCGCTTTAATTTCAGGCACGTTTTCACTCCTGCGCTGTAGGTGAGTATCGAGAATGGTAGCTAAATGTATGTCAATGCGGCAATTGGGGGAAGCGGGCGGCGTAACAAAAGTGAGTAGCAATATCCCGAAATTTTTGGCTTGATTTTAGCCATTATCTCCTTGAAAATGGCCCTGCTTGGGCATCCGTTATAATATGGAACCTCAAGCTGCTTGTTATTTTAAGAATAACTCAATATCGAGTGGTATAGATTTCGTCCGCAATTGTTTTTTGGCGCATGTGCTCCGCTAATTTGCTGGAATGTCGGTTTTGCACATCGTTGCTTGGCCAATCTTTAAGGAGAAGTTTGGTGACCCATACTGAAAAGAGACATCTCGCCGTTCATAAAAAAAATGAACGGAAGATTCAATGGTGGAGTGTAGTTATCATCGCTGGTGTCCATATCGCTGTTCTTGCTGCTTTTAATCCGAGCTTCTACAGTACCTCGGGCCTCATTCTCGCCGTCGTTCTCTATTTTGTTGCCGGAATGCTGGGCGTGACACTGTGCTTTCATCGATTGCTCACCCATCGAAGCTTTCAGACGTTCAAATGGATGGAGTATTTTCTGACCTTTTGTGGTGTGCTCGCTCTTCAGAGCGGGCCGATGCAGTGGGTGGCCCAGCACCGGATTCACCACAAGGAGGCTGATGACGAGCCTGATCCGCATTCACCGCTCGTCACATTCATGTGGGCGCACATGGGCTGGCTCTTTGTGACGATGCCCGGTTGTGAAGCTTATGAGGAATACTGTCGATTCGCCAAGGATCTGGATCGTGATCCGGTGCAGCGTTTCTTTGATAGATATTTCTTTGCTCTATGGGTGGCATTCGCTGTTGTTGTATATGCCGCTGGCGAGATATATGGCGGTCTTGGGGCCTCATGGTTCGTGT
>JABJAL010000121.1 GCA_018669005.1 Nitrospinaceae bacterium | reverse complement strand
TATCTTGTTCACCAGTGTCCCGTCATCGAGGTAGACGTAGTATCTGGCTTGTCCATAGGCGTCCACTAGTTTTTTGTCAACTTCGAGTTGAACCTCGTTGCCCTCGAGCAGTTTTTTGAGGAACTCGAAGGATTCTTTTCCCCCGCGTGCTCTTTTGGAGGGAGCTGAGACGCCGATGAGCGCTCCCCTTAGGCCACCCCCCACCTGAAAGCTATAGCCGTCGAACACCCTGCTGATTCGGGCGGGCAGACGCTTGTGCGTGGTAGGAGCTGCCTCGGCTGGCTCAGGGCCATGAAATATCGTCAGCGCGAATATCAATAATGCTCCGGCGATGACCGAAGCAGCTGCTCGGGGTCTCAATTTCCTAATCTCCCGATGGGATGGATAAGATGCACTTCAAGGTGGGTATAATTGCACGAATCGGGCAAGAATCAAGGACGATTTTTAGTGGGCGGCGGACTTTTAGGGAAGAAGGGATATGTTTCTCAAGTTTTCCATGCTCGCAACCACCCATGCAGAGGGCCAGCCGGAAGGGGCAAAATTAGGTCTGGAGGGGGGAAAATTGTTCTGGCGCGTACGCTCTGTGGAATGATGGAAAAATGTAAGTCGTTGATATTTAAAGGATAATATTCCTGTCCGCCTGGCATGGCACGTGCAATATCCCTTGTTGATCGAGATATTCTGGTCTCGGGCGCAATCAAGGTGAGCCGTGCTCCCAGACCTGGAATCCCGCTCATCGTACATGGTTTTCTTATAAGGGGAGAGATTGAGATGAGCTACAAACGTCAATGCCAAATTTTCAGGACAATTTTTTCGGTCCTAATTCTAATAATTTCGCTGGCGGCGCCTGCCGCCTGGACGCATGCTCAGGCTGCTGGCAAGAGAATCGCCCCCTCGTACATCCCCCAAAAGAGACTTCCTAAGCAGGTGCGTTATCACCAGGCACCTGCTTACAACAAATCAGCCAGGAACAACCGTCGTCTAGTAACCAAGACGCGGCGGGCAGGCCGTCAGCTCAGGCGCACGGGCTCTGCCTACGAGGACAACTAGCCGAATCCTTTCGCTGGGCGGACTTGTGTTTATGGGTCCGGTCCTCGCATCGTCCAGCCTGTAAATTTTACTTGGAGGGTTGGGCGAAAAAACTCAGGCCTATCCATCGAGGGAAACTTTTTCGAAGTTCGGATGAGCCTTCGAGTTTTAATTTTCCTGATATCAAAGCCTCTTTGATTTCGAGCGTTCCCATCCATACGCGTGTCATCGTTTGATTGTCTGCAATTACGTTCAAATCGATATCGTGGCCAGGATCTTTTAAGCATAAATCGATTTCGTCCCCATCTTTAACAAACCACCAATATTTCTTGTTCTTGGGCACGCCAGAGATCTGAAAAAAGATTACGACGCGCTTGGAAGGCAGATGCTCTGTCTTGATGCCTCTGCGAACGTCCCACATCAAAAGACCAGGATCGAGATCGTCCCCTTTCATTTCACTGCGTGCAAAACGGTCTCCCCAATAACCCAACATTTCAATGATGGGACGAAGTGATTCACCTGCTTCAGTAAGAAGGTATTCTCCGCCTCGAATGTCCGGGGAGGAGCGTCGCTCGACAATGCCGGCCCATTCGAGTTCCTTTAAGCGTTGCGACAAAAGCGAGGGGGACATCAGGGGGACGCCTCGGCGGAGATCATTGAAGCGGTGGCTTCCGCACAGTAGTTCACGTAACACCAAGGGTGTCCACCGCTCAGCAACAATTTCGGATGCTTTTGCCACAGGGCAAAATTGTCCGTACCCCTTCTTTTTAGCCATGCCGGGAATATATCACACCTGCAATTTTATTATGAGTACATATTTTGTACTTGTTTCGTTGTCTGTGCGAATGCAACCTTAGTGTTAAAGGAGAGAGAGGGGCTTGAGGAGGCGCCATAATGTAAATCATTGATATTGAAAGGCATGTGGGTTTTGGGTGTGAGATTTTAGTAGTACATATTTTGTACTTTTATTTACTCTTGCCGTAATGCAGATTGATTTCAACGAAGAGTTGTTACTACAAACTAAAGGAGAGATGTTATGACAGAGGCGGTGATGGAAATGAAAACCGAAAAAAGGGGTGTCGTGGTGAGAAAGATTAAAGGGTTGGAGGAGTGGATAGCGATTGTCCATGAATTGGGCCCGAAATTCGCGGAGCGAGCTATAGAACACGACAATAATGACACTTTTGTGATGGACAATTATCGAGATCTGAAAGAGAAGAAATTTTTTTCGGCGGCGATTCCGGCGGAACTTGGCGGCGGTGGTTTGACGCATGGGGAGATGTGTAGCGTTCTTCGTGAACTGGCGGGGCATTGCGGCTCGACGGCATTGACGTTGTCGATGAGTCAGCATCTCATTGCGGCAGCCGTTTGGAAATATCGGCGAGGGCAGCCAGGAAAAGAAATGCTCGAGAAAGTTGCGGCGAACGAGTTGATTCTCATTAGCACAGGCGCCAACGATTGGCTGGCTTCGAATGGAACGATGAAAAGGGTTGATGGCGGCTACCTGGTTTCGGCCAAGAAGACTTTCGCCAGTGGTTGTTTGGCGGGCGATGTTTTGGTCACGAGTGCCGTCTTTGATGATAAGGACGAGGGTTCGCAAGTATTGCATTTTTCGGTGCCTTTCTCGGCCGATGGGCTATCCATTGCAGAGAATTGGAAGGTACTTGGTATGCGCGGGACGGGATCGCACACGGTTGTACTTGAAGACGTGTTTGTCCCTGAGGAGGCAATTGTTATGAAACGGCCGAGCAGCACTTTCCATCCCGTGTGGAATGTTGTTCTCACGGTTGCGATGCCGCTAATAACATCGGTGTACGTTGGAATAGCTGAAAAGGCTGTTGATATTGTACGAAAAAATGCAGCGAGGAAAATAAATGACCCTGTCGCACCATATATCTTAGGGGAAATGGAAAACGCACTCACCACGGCGCAAATGGCGCAGCAGGGGATGGTCGAGATTGCCAATAATCTTGATTTCGAGCCAGAAAATGAAAATGCCAATGAAATTTTGAAGAGAAAAACGATTGCCGGGAAGGCTGTACTTGAAACGGTGGAAAAAGCTGTCGAATCCTCCGGGGGATTTGGATTTCTTCGGTCGGTTGTACTTGAGCGGCTCCTGAGGGATGTGCATGCGTTTCAGTTCCATCCGCTTTCGGAAAAGAGGCAGCTACTTTTTACCGGACGAATTGCCCTGGGTCTTGATCCATCCGTAAATAAAATCGAATAGCTAGCTCACTGTGCCAACCATCAAGTTTCGGTTTCAAAATTAGCAACTCTTATCCGGCTGGATCTGTCAGTAATTTATCGTTCTCTGATTTGTGTGTAGAGCGCCTGCTTCTGCGACTAGTACATGAATGAGTCTGTCTTAATTTTAGGGAAAATTACACAGACATAAGGGAGAAGAAATCCTATGAGCGAAATGACACTGGAAATGGAAACGTTGAAGTCCCGTCTGAAAGCAACATGGAATGCAGGAAACTATGGAACGATCGCCAGGGATCTTGAAAGTAGCGCCGCCGAGTTCTTGGGACGTATTTCTTTCGAGCATGGTGAATGTTTGCTGGATGTCGCCTGCGGCACAGGGCAAATCGCTTTCCCGGCAGTGAGAGCAGGTGCCGTGGCGACTGGTATCGATATTGCGTCTAACTCGATAGAGCAGGCGCGGATTCGCGCTCAAGAAGAGGGCTTGAATATCCGCTTTGACGAGGGAGATGCCGAGGACATGCCTTACGGCGATGTCTCGTTCGATCTCGTCATTTCTCTCATCGGCGCGATGTTTGCGCCCCGGCCCGAAAGAGTGGTTGCCGAGATGCTTCGGGTCTGCCGATCGGATGGCCGGGTCATCATGGGAAACTGGACGCCCGAGGGTTTTATCGGTCAGATGTTCAAGTTGGTCGGTAAATACGTCCCGCCGCCTTCTCTCATGCCTTCGCCCCTAATGTGGGGTGATGAAACAATCGTTCGCGAGCGGCTCAAGATGGGCGTGAAGAACCTGCGGGTGACGAAATGGATGTATCCGTTCCAGTATCCCTACCAGCCGCGGGAAGTCGTGAAAGCCTATGCCACCTATTTCGGGCCAACAAACCGAGCGCTCGCGGTGCTCGATGAAGAGGGGCAAGAGGCGCTGTGTAACGACTTGGAGAAACTCTGGGCCGAACACAACATGGCTACAGACGGCACGACATTCGTTGAGGCCGAAATTCTGGAGGTTGTCGCGGTCCGGGAGTAATTCTGGCGGTGAATGAAATCAAATAGTTCAATCGAAAAATGAATCCAATTTCCAGTGAATCTGCGAGGGAGAAAATGATATGTTGCCAGGAAAGCTGCGTGCGAAATTATTTGAGAAAATGTCCATCAAGACCATGCGATTTGTAAGCTCAGTGCCGGCAAGGAGGCTAAAGGGCTTGTTGCCCGAGCCTATGAGATGATTGCCGAGGACTTTTTCATCAACGGGTCTCTCACTAGCCATTCACGGGTTCCGGAGTTGTTGGCTGGCGTATGGATGGGTGGGCGCGAGACCATACTCGTTACAGATCGTTTGGGGCGAACCACAAAAGAGGCGATGACTGCCGTTTTATCTCAAACGAATGAATGCCCTTATTGCGGCGATATGTTGGTGAGCCTGGTGTATGGGGCCGGTAGAGGATTTTTGTTTCGGCCAAATAGTTCTTGAGATAGAGGATAGTTCTTGGGCGGGAGAATTGTTCTAAAGTCGGGGGCTAGCTCTTGAGCGAGAGGCTAGTTCTTGAGCGGGAGGATCTTGTTTTCACGATATCTAAATTAAAATTATGAAAATAATTAATGAGCGGCATGTTGCAGTGATACCCAAGCGCTCCTCCCTCCCCGTCTGTTGACGCGGACGGCTGATTGATGGAATTTCTAGGGAAACAGGATTTTCTTAGATTTTGTAGCCGTTGCTCTTTCACATGGAGACCCGGCTACGGGAGGTTGTATGCCGACAGTATCAGAACTCAAGGAAGAAGAACGATTCGACAGTTATTTTCGTGTTCGCCAATTTGACGAGCGCGAAACGCGAAACGGTAAAAAATATCTCGATCTTTTGCTTGAAGACCGAACCGCCTCGATTTCAGGAAAAGTATGGGAAATCGATGAGCAAGTCGTTGGCGTCATCGAAAGTGGGGATTTTGTGAAGGTGCGGGCGGCTGTCGAGTCATATAAGGGGATTCTTCAACTCAGGGTACTGAAAATAAGGAAGGTCAATGATGAGGATTTCGAAGAGGGATTTCGCATTGAGGATTGTGTTGAGCAAACACCTTTTGATATCGATTCGATGTGGGAGGAAATAAGAGAGACGGCCCTGAGCTGCCATCCTCTGGTCGCTGAATTCCTCCTATCCATTTTCGAGCAATATGAAGATAAAATTAGGGAATGGCCAGCCGCCCAGCGCATACACCATTCCTACCTTGGCGGGCTTCTTGAACATACTCTCTCCGTGACCAAAACTTGTATATATCTTACTGAAAAATACGAGATATCTAGAGATTTACTCCTTTGTGGAGCGATGCTTCACGATATAGGAAAACTCGATGAGCTATCCACGAGTGGTGGGTTCGATTATACCGATTCGGGTAGGCTAATTGGGCATGTCGTTTTGGGAAGGGATATTGTTCGCGATAATGCAAAAGCGTACGGAAAACTTCCTAGTGACTTTTGTTTACATCTAGAGCATCTCATTCTTGCCCATCAGGGGCAGCTCGATTGGGGTACCGTGAAGGTGCCGATGACACCCGAGGCATTATTGCTTCATTATGCAGATGATATCGATGCAAAATTCAACCTGATGAAACGCACCATAAATCAAGATAGTGGTGACACGTCATTTACGGGCTGGAATTCAATCATGCAACGAGCACTCTATAAAGAGCGGCCCTATCTTCCTTCTCATGAAACCCTAGATAGTGATTCTCCCTCCCAGCAAGACCCTCTTTTGCCCTAGATTTAGCGCGTAGATACTAGGAATTTGCTACCTGATTGTTTAGGGGGGGTAGTTTGTATGCCCCAATTTTCTTGTTTGACAGCAACATGGCGCTCATAGGAAAGGGCGCTTGTGTCAATTTTACATAACATATTGATAATAATGCATTTGTTCGATTCCATCCTTAAAAGTTCGTTAATTTAGATGTCGAAATTCTGACGGCTAGGTGCGCTCAGAAGAGTGAATAGAAATCCTTTTTAACTTGTATGGTCAATTATATCAATAGTTTATGTGTAATTTTTCTTCCGGGGCCATTTCGGCATGGGGGTTGCATTTATTCGAGTTAACACCCGGGCCCGTTGGTGCTCGGGGGGACTCTAAAATGTGGATTTCGCCTAATTAAGTGGTCTATTCGATGAGGTAGATAAAAAATGTCTAAAAACTCCGTGATGATCAAGCAATGTGGCTACTGCTTTCGTATCTTGGGTGATGATGGTGTTTATCACAATATCGGGCTTGCCGATCCTGTTGTGCAGCTACGCGTAGCCCCGCCAAAGACGAGTGAAGTCGCCGTTTCACATGGTATTTGCTCTGATTGCTTTCAGGTGATGATTGCACCTGCAGACAAAGAAATAGAGGGTAATGGTCTCCTTAAAGAGAAGCCTGCCCGTGTTGAGAAAACCACCCCGTCGACAAAAGCGGCATCGGTGCGTGGCTAAATTTTACTAATGCCATGAGAATTAAACACACACACGAGTGGCTCAAGCCGCAATAAGGCGGCTGTTTGCCCCATCCCAAAATGTTCGCCCGAATTTCGGTGCGATGGGTATCGAGATTCCCCCCAATTTCACTCGATATCGCCTCGAAGTTTCGCCCAGCTGAGCCCCAGATACTCATAAAAAGCAGCCCGCGTCTTCTCCATTGCTCCCGCCGAGGGAAAATACCTAAGCAGGATAGGCAACCTGCTTTTCGCAATACGGTGGTCTGTTGGCGCGGGAATAGGGCGCATCTTCTCTTTTCTGAATAAAGCCATCGCCCTTGGCATGTGCGATGCGGAAGTCACCAAAAAAAATCTTTCAGCCCCAACTAATTTTTTTATATTCATCGCCTGAGCACGCGTATCCCACGAAATATCATCTGTTCTCAAAGAGCCTTTTTCCACGCCCAGAGCCATGGCCATGTCATGCATACCCATGGCCTCGGAACGCCCTCCGTATAGCGCGCCGCCGGATAAAATTAATTTCACATTCCGCATGCGACGTTGAAGGCGTATGCCCTCGGTGAGCCGGTGCAAGCTGGCTGAAGAGAGCCTCGATGACAGCGGCAGAGCCGGATCCGGGTTGTAGCCTCCTCCTAAAACGACTATCCACCGCGGCCTGGCTCCTTCGCCGAGTTTTGAAATTGTTTTCTCAAGGTCCAAGACAGCAGGATATTTAGACTCAAGAGGCAGCAGCAAAGCATCGCCAACCGTATTCTGGGTTGTAAGTATAAATAACAGCGCCGCACACCCGAGGAAGATCCTGCCCAGCATTCGCCTCCGGGTAAAGAATCTGAAAAAAAGACCCATGGATAGAAGGCCGAAAATGATGGATGCAGGAAAAAGTGTCGCGGCAACGAATTTTCTCAAAAAAAACATCTAGCTTTATCCTTTGCACGAAATCATCTTGGGTCGAATTCGAAAACCCCGAACGAGAAATTATTTATTTCCTTGGCGATTAATACCAATAGACCTATGATGCATTTGATCTCAAGGAAGGACAAATGACCCAGAAAATTCTCATTATAGAAGATGAAGCCGATATTCGTGAACTGCTGGCCTATAACCTTGCGGCCGAGGGTTTTGAGGTGGAGGAGGCGAGTACGGGTGCGGATGCCCTGGAAGCGATTCGGGAGCGAAAACATGATCTGTTGCTTCTCGATTTAATGCTTCCGGATGTATCGGGTCTCGATATTTGTCGCACAGTCCGCCAGAGCCTCGAGCTTCGGGATTTGCCCATCATCATGGTCACGGCTCGGGGGGGAGAGATGGACCGCATCGTCGGACTTGAACTCGGTGCGGATGATTATGTCGTCAAGCCCTTTAGTGTTCGTGAGGTCATATTGCGGGTGAAGTCGGTCCTGAATCGCTCGGAGGGCAAAGAGGTGTCAGGCCAGAGCAAGATAATTCACCATGGTGTGTTGGAGATAAATTTTGAGCGCCATGAGGTCATTGTGGAAAATAAACAATGTATTCTAACGGCAACTGAATTTAAGTTGCTCCAGAAGTTGATCTCGCGCGTAGGGGTGGTCCATAGCCGCGATGTTCTTCTTGACGCCGTATGGGGGCTTGATGCATTCGTCACCCAACGAACAGTGGATACGCACATTCGCCGCCTTCGAGACAAACTTGGTCCGGCTGCGCTGATGATTGAGACGATCAGAGGCGTGGGATACCGATTTGTTCCCTCATCGGGCAAGTAAAGCTACGTTCATCGAAAAGAGAGATTGAAATGAGATGGCCGCTTCGATGGAAATTGATTTCAAGCTATCTTGTCGTGATCGCTTTCTTATGGTCGGGCGGTTTGGCATATCTTCAGTTTGGTTTGCGGGCCCAGCTTGAGGAACAACTTGCCGATGGGTTGATTCGAAATGCGCGTCTCGCGCTTGAGACGCTCAAGGCCTCCCGTATTGGAAAAGCACAAGATCCTCATAAAGCATTGCGGGAAACGGCGCGGCGAATTGGTGGCGCCTTGGCTCTTAGGGCCACCATCATCGCTCCTGATGGTCGAGTTCTGGGGGATTCGGCGCTTTTGGACGCTCAAATCGCCAGTATCGAAAATCATGCTTCCCGCCCGGAAGTTATCTCTGCTCGCAGGGATGGTATCGGAAAAATTGTTCGTCGCAGTGAAACGGTTGGTAGTGCTCTCCTCTACTTAGCGCTTCCCATAACTGAAGAGCCCGTCAAGGGTGGTGTTATACGTTTGGCGATGCGGGTTTCTGACGTGGAGAACGTTGCGGATGAGATGCGAAGGCTGCTCTATATCGCGGGTGGGGCTGCTCTTGTTTTAGCGCTGGTCGTCAGTTTTGGCGCCGGTAAAATTGCGGAGCGGGTGTTTCAACAGCTCAACGATTCCGTTAGCGCAGTTATGCGGGGTGATTTCAGCTTCCGAACGCGCTCGACGCGCTCGGACGAGGTGGGAGAATTTTCACGAGCGATGGATGGTCTTTTAGGTGAGGTGGAGGAGCGCCTTGAGGACCTTCGCCGCGAGCGGGATCGCTTCGGGGCTATCCTTTACGGGATGAGCGAGGGTGTGATGGTCACCGACTCCGAGGGGCGAATTGCATTGGTGAATAATGCATTGCGAAATATTTTCCCGGCGTTGCCGTTAATTCGGGAGGATATTCCGACGCCGCTCTCGACCCTTAGGGCGGTGCAGGTCGAGCAAGCCGTTTTAGAAGCCCTCTCGGGTGAGGAAGTTGTTCTTGAGCGTGAGGTGGAGGTTAGCGGACCTCCCGGAAAGACGCTGGTCCTGCATGCCGGAAAATTTGGAGACAAGAGCCGTCCTCGACTGATAGTGGTATTTTATGATGTTACGCAGATCCGGCAGCTAGAATCTGTTCGAAGGGATTTCACAACCAACGTCTCTCATGAATTGAGAACCCCGCTTACGGCTATTCGGGCGGCGGCGGAGACTCTTCAAACATCGGCACAGGCCGATCCCGATGCGGTGGTGCGATTTGCGTCCACAATTGCCAGGCATTGCCACCGTCTTGAGGCCCTGGTGGATGATTTGCTCGAATTGGGGAGAATCGAATCGAAACAGGAACATATCCGACCTGAGATAACCTCGCTGGGGATACCTGTTCTGGCCGCTCAGAGGGTTCTTGAGCAACTCTTCGAGGACAAGCGGGTGAAACTTAAGGTGGATATTTCTCCGGATAACGAACAAGTATGGGGCGATCCGTCGGCTCTTGAGAGAATATTCATAAATTTGCTTGAAAATTCACTGAACCATAGCCCGCCGGAATCGGAAATTACTATCAACGCTCATGTGGCGGACGATAATTGGGTCAAGGTCAAAGTGGTGGATCAGGGCGAGGGAATCGCACCAGAGTATCTTTCCCGGATATTTGAGCGTTTCTACCGTGTGGACCCCTCTCGCTCACGTGAGCGGGGAGGAACAGGTCTGGGCCTGGCCATCGTTAAGCATCTGGTCCAGGGAATGGGTGGCGAGATACGGGTGGAAAGCGAACCCGGTCGGGGGTCTATCTTCGAGTTAAGACTGCAGCGCATACAGGGCGATACGCCTCGACTTAGCAGTTCGGCTGAAGAGATATAAATTTTTTGGTATTTTTTTTAAAAAAATTCCCGATTGTCATTAAAATGTAACATAAGGGGGGTATCTTCCCTTTTGTTGGTTGCCTGATAGCCTATGGGTTTTAGGCCCGGCGCAGGTGGCGCCGGATGCTTTAATTGACAACCTGGAGTGCAGGGCATTTAATGTCCCTACAGCTATTAACTTAGGCAGATGCCGTAAAACTGGAGTTTAGAGAATGCGTGCTATCGTTCAGTTGTTCACCAAGTCGCCCTTTGGCGCCCTGCAACAGCATATGACGGCCTCGAATGAGTGTGTCGATCAGGTTCGCCCCATGTTCGAGGCTATGCTCGAAGGCGATGAGAATAATCTCGCGGCAATCGCCAAGGAAATCTCCAAGATCGAACATCGTGCCGATGAGATAAAGAACGAAATCAGGGATTCGCTTCCGCGTAGTATTTTTCTCCCCGTTGATCGGGCTGATTTGCTCAGTGTTCTCTCGCAGCAAGACAGCATTCCAGACACGGTGGAGGATATTGCTTTCCTCTTGACTGTGCGCCGAACGCATTTGCCGCAGTCATGGAAAGAGCCTCTCCTCACTTATGTGGATAAATGTGTCGAAACCTTCCGTACCTCCTTTGAGGTGATGTCCTCGCTTGAGGGGCTTCTTGAGGTGGGACTTGCTGGCCCGGAGGCTGATGATGTGCTCGCCAAAATCGATACCGTTGGCCAACTCGAATGGGGCGCCGATAAAGCCCAGTTTGAGATGCTCCGCTTGATGTTCGATATGGAAGATGACTTAAAGCCCGTTGATCTTTTCTGGTGGTCTAAAATTTTTAGGGAAGTGGGCGATATCGCCAACTACTCGGAGAAAACCGTCGATCGAATCCGCCTGATGCTCTACAAAAAATAAACGTCCTCTCAATCTATTAACCGCTTTCCATGAAGATATGACATGACTACTGCGTTTTTATTGGTCACTCTTGCGTGTATTTTTGCCCTGTACATGGCTTGGAACATTGGTGCCAACGATGTGGCCAACTCAATGGCCCCCTCGATTGGAAGCGGTGTCGTTTCTCTTAAGAAAGCCATTTGGATAGCGGCCATCGCCGAATTTGCGGGTGCGATATTGGTGGGCAGCTCGGTCACTTCCACCATTCGCAAGGGGATAGTTGATCCCGCCATCTTTGCGGGAAATCCCGAGGAGTTCATGTTGGGGATGACGGCGGCCCTTCTGGGCGCGGCGCTCTGGCTCCATGCGGCGACATTATTGGGATTGCCCGTCTCAACCACGCACTCCATCGTCGGGGCGGTCATCGGATTTGGGCTGGTCGCCAAAGGGGCCGGCAGCCTCAACTACGGCACACTTTTCAGCATTGTGATGAGCTGGGTTGTTTCGCCGGTATCGGGAGGTATCCTGGGCTTTGGCATCTTCTATTTCGTTCGTGTGAAAATTCTGGCCTCAAGGGATCAAAACGAGTCCTGTCGATTTTATGCCCCCTATATTCTCTTTGTCTTTGTGGTTGTCTTCATCCAATCGTTTATTTTTAAGGGAATTAAAAACCTCAAGCTCCCTGTGACTTTTTGGACCGTTCTTTTGTTGGGTGCCATCATCGGCGCGCTCGTGTTCATAGGCTCGAGGTACTGGTTCTCAAGACGGGGCAAGGGCCAGGAGGATTTCTCGGACCGATTCTTTAAATTCCTCTTGGTCGCGACTTGTGGTTATGTGGCTTTTGCGCACGGGGCAAACGATGTGGCGAATGCTGTTGGCCCCCTCGCAGCTGTTATTGGGGTCTATCAACAAGGCGCCGTTGCGGCGAAAGTTGTTGTGCCATGGTGGGTGTTGGTGATGGGAGGTGCGGGAATTGTTTCCGGGCTCGCCATTGCGGGCTGGAAAGTCATCGCCACCATCGGAAGCCACATCACCGAGATCACTCCCCAAAATGGATTCGCCGCCCAGTTTGGCGCAGCAACCACCGTACTAATCTGCTCTCAGATGGGGCTTCCCATCTCGACTACACACACCATCGTGGGCGCCGTGATTGGCGTGGGAATGGCCCGCGGTGTCCAGGCGCTCAACCTTCGGGTAATCCGCAACATCGTTATGTCGTGGTTCCTGACAATTCCCTTTGCGGCGGGCGCAACGATGCTCGTATTCCGGTTGATAGAGGCGCTTCTCTAATTGCGGAGATTTTCTGCAAGGCGTGGTTTTTCCTGTAAGACATGGTTTTCTTGAAAGTCTTTCTTCTCGATAAATTTTCTAAATAAATTATTTCTCCACGAGGGTTGCAACTCGCACCAGGGAGCGAGTGCTACTCACCATCAATCGGGTGGTAGGTTAGCTCGCCCCCGGTAGGAGATGAGTCATCCTCGTCAAAATCTCCATTCTCGCCCAAATCCTCCTCCCCGGCGCCAGCCTCGTAGGTTGAATCGGGTGGGCGCTCATCCCAACTCGTGTTCGATTCATCCTTTTTTTTCTCTAAAACGTCCTCTTTCTCATTAGCAGAATCGTTCGGCATCGTTTTCGCCGATTTCTCTGATTTCTCTGAGTCAACCGAATTTACTGAATTCCTCACCTCTGGTATTGCCATAGGCAGTGGGGCAAGCCCCGCGTTTTGCCTCACCCGGCCGGCGAGATGGCTCCATCGGCGGCGCACTTTTGCGTTCTTCACCGCCATGGCGAGCGCTCTTTTTGAGCCAATGAAAATGGCAAGCTTTTTCGCGCGGGTGAGGGCGGTATAGACCAGGTTCCGCTGAAGCATGGGGTAGTGCTGCGTGTGCAGGGGAATAATGACTGCCGGATATTCACTCCCCTGGCTTTTGTGGATGGTGACCGCATAGGCGTGAATGACCTCATCGAGTGCGCTTTGGGTGTAGTCGATAACATTCGGATCAAAATTCACGCGCATGGAGCCCTGGGAGGGGTCGACGGATACAACGATGCCGATGTCGCCGTTGAAAATGTTTTTCTCATAATTGTTCCGGGTCTGTATCAGCTTATCCCCTGGTCTGAAGGAGCGGCCCCCGCTCTGGATCGAGCCGCCCGCCCCCGGCGGGTTCAAAACCTCCTGAAGTCTGGCGTTGAGTTTCTGAACGCCCAGGGTTCCTCGTTGCATGGGGGAGATGATCTGCACATCGGCAATGGGGTCGAGATCGAAGCGCTGGCGAATCCGCTCGCGGCACAGCTCAACGAGAATGTCCACGCAGCGCTCGGCGTCGTTCTCCTCGATAAAATAATAGTCGCGAAGTTCCTCTGCCCCCTTGGGCTCAAAAGGCATTTCCCCCCGGTTTACCCGATGGGCATTCTCGACGATAAGGCTTTCTTTCGACTGGCGGAAAACCTCCATGAGTTTCACGACGGGTAGTGCCTTTGATTCGATCACGTCACTTAATACCATTCCAGGCCCGACCGAGGGCAACTGGTCCACGTCCCCGACGAGGACAAAGGTGGCCGCGTCTGGGATAGCGCGCAGTAGATGAGCCATCAGGTGAATATCCATCATCGATGCCTCATCGATAATCACCGCATCTGCAACGAGTGGTTGTGAGGCGTCTCGTAAAAAGCCGCCCGAGGCCCAGGTATATTCAAGAAGCCGGTGAATCGTGGCTGCCTCGTGCCCCGTGACCTCAGAGAGGCGCTTGGCGGCGCGGCCCGTTGGCGCCCCGAGAAGCACTTTTAGACCCAGGTCACTGTAGAGTCGGGTGACGGCCTCGATTATTGTTGTTTTGCCGGTGCCGGGCCCGCCGGTCACGACGAGTATTTTTTCGGCAATCGCTCCCTCAATGGCGCGGGCCTGCTCGCCGGTTGCCATGCCTCCCTCGATGGCGCGTTTTGAAACTGCGCTCAGGCGCTCTTTGATCGTGCTGCCGCTAGCTCCCTTCCCCTGTAGGGCCGCCTCAAGTCTCGCCTCGTCTCGGGGGGCCGTCATCAAGGTCGATAGTCTTCGGGCCACCTCCGTTTCAGCGGCATGATAGGTCTGCGCGTAAACGGCGCTTTGCCCCGTTGCCGCCCCGGGCTCGTCGCCAGTTGCCGGAATGCCGATATCCTCGACGATGATTCCGCCGCTCTTGCGGAGTGATTCCACCGCCTCGGCTACCTGCTCGCGGGAAACCTCGAGAATCTCGGCGGCCCGGGTAAGGAGCTCATCCATTGGAACGTACACATGCCCGTCGCTCTCCCCTAGGTGGTTGAGCACATAAACCGCCCCGGCCTCACAGCGCCTGGGAGAGTCGGTCGGAATGCCAATTTTTTGGGCGACGCGATCCGCCGTGCGAAAACCCACGCCATAGATATCGGTGGCCAGTCGGTAAGGGTCTTCGCGCAGAACCTGAATGGCCGCCGAGCCGTAGGCGCGGTAGACCTTCTCGGCCATATGGAGAGGCACATCGTGGGTCTGGAGGAAAAGCATCACTTCTTTGATCTCGCTCTGGCTCTCCCAGCTTTCGACCATTCCGATTAGTTTCTTCTCGCCCAACCCTGGAATTTCCAGCAGACGGCGTGGTTCGTTTTCGATGACATCGAGGGATTCTTCGCCGAAGCGGGCGACGATGCGTTTTGCCAGCGCGGGGCCGATGTTCTTGAGGGTGCCCGAGGCAAGGAATTTCTCTATCCCCTCGGCGGTTGTTGGAATGATGTGTTTCGAGGCGATGGCCTGAAACTGTCTGCCGAATCGGGGATGCTCTTTCCACTCTCCCTCGAACTCGATGCGCTCGCCTTCCTGGATGCTGCTGAGATAGCCGACCACAGCAAGAGGTGGAAAATCTCCGTCCGGCTGAACGACGAGAACGGTATAGCCGGTGTCATCCGCCCGGAAACGGATGCGCTCGACGGAGCCGACGAGGGTGCCGCCGGTGTCCGGGAAAAGGGCGCCCTGGGACTGCGTTTTCATCCGATTGTGGCGGGAGGCGCTAGAGGAATTGTTTGGGATGCGCCGGGTCATTCTAGGTCCTGTGTCTCGGCTGATTTGGCTTCATTCCAGAGCTTGTCGAGTTCATTGAGCGGAACTTCCTCGGGGCTGATGCCGCGGTCGCGAAGAGTGGATTCGATGTGGTGAAAGCGGGAAATGAAACGCGATATCGCCGAGCGTGTCGAATCCTCAGCGTTGACGCCTAGTTTTCTTGAGTAGTTCACCGCAGAGAAGAGAAAATCGCCCATCTCGGATTCGATGGCATCTTGATCTCCTTGGGCCACAGCTTCTTTGAGTTCACCCCATTCCTCTTCAAGTTTTTTACCCGCGCCATCGGCATCGGGCCAATCGAAACCGACGCGGGCCGCCTTGTTCTGAAGTCGGTGAGAGCGTTGAAGCGCTGGCATGCCGAGGGGCACCCCGTCGAGAATCGAGGGGGCGCCGTTGTTTTTACCTCGATCAGCGCGGACCTTGCGCTTTGATATCTCCCAGTTGCGAAGGACTTGATTTGTCGTGTCTGTCTGGTCTTCACCGAATACATGGGGGTGGCGGTCGATCATCTTATCGGCAAGTTTTTCGGCCACCTCGGAGGCGTTGAAAAGCCCTTTTTCCTGTGCCAGTTGAGAGTGGAAGAGGACCTGAAGGAGAAGATCGCCCAACTCCTCGCGAAGGTCGTCGTTGCTGCCTGAGTCGATAGCCTCGATGACCTCGTAGGCCTCCTCGATAATATAGGGCTTGAGAGTTTGGTGGTCCTGCTCACGGTCCCAAGGACAGCCATCTGGCGCCCGAAGACGGGCCATTACCTCTAGCGCCTTGGCGAAGCCGGAAAGGTCTGAATTCATGGAGATATTCCTTATTGGAAGCTCAATTCAACCAACGGGTGCGTAATTCCCCGAAATCTACACCCCGAAAGGGGGACTGTCACGCTCCCCTGGTGCGGTTATTTTCTATCCGTATATCATGGATATACGGTGAAAACCACTAAATATTGTGGTCTGTCTCTTGACACTACCACTATATTCGGGGATTATCGATCCACGCCCTGGGGACGATTCCAATGATCACAGCGAGCCGGATACGGGTGTTGCCCGAGAAGCTGGCGAACCAAATTGCCGCCGGAGAAGTGGTTCAGCGGCCAGCGTCAGCGCTCAAGGAACTGGTCGAGAATAGTCTCGATGCCGGGGCAAGCTCAATCGTGGTGGATCTTGAATCCGGCGGCGCACGTCGCATTCGAGTCCGGGACGATGGCGAGGGAATGGGCAGAGACGATGCGCTCCTTGCCTTCGAGCGGCACGCAACGAGTAAAATCACCTCCGAGGAAGATCTCTATTGTGTTCGGACGCTTGGCTTTCGCGGCGAGGCGCTTCCGAGTATTGCGGCCGTGAGCAAGGTGGTGCTTACCACGCGCCGGGCAGGTGAGTCTCTCGGCAATGAGGTGCGAATTGAGGGTGGTCGGCTTCTTCGAGTTATTGAAATGGGCGCCCCCGACGGCACCGAAATCGACATCCGCTCGCTTTTCTATAATGTTCCGGCGCGGCGTAAGTTTCTCAAAACAAAAAACACGGAGCTTGCCCGCTGCGTAGAGGTTGTCAGTCGCGCTGCGATGGCGCATCCCGAAACCGCGTTTATCCTTCGTCATGCAGAGCGAGTGATTTTTGATTTAAAACCCTCCGAGGATCGCCTTGAGCGAGCGGCGGGGCTTCTTGGAAAGGAAGCCATCCCGCACCTGATCGAATTGACGGGTACCGAAAGAGATGGTGTTTCTCTAAGCGGATGGGTTGGGGCGCCCACTCTTACGCGCTCGAACCGCGATGGCCAGTATTTTTTTGTGAATGGCAGGCCCGTTCGGGACCGCCTTCTGGTTCACGCCCTATCAAGCGCCTTTCGGAGTTTTCTACCTCATGGGCGGCATCCGGTGTTTGCTCTGTTTCTTGAGTTGGCGCCCGAGGAGGTGGACGTCAACGTTCACCCTGGAAAAGAAGAGGTTCGCTTCAGGCGTGGACCGATGGTTCACGATTTTGTGCAAGAAGTTGTTGAGTCGAGACTCGGCGCGCCGCCTCAAAGATCAAGACTCATTATTAACAAGCCTGGTATTCCTTCGGATTCAAACTTTCAGGCCCCGGATTTTTCTGCCTCGGCGTCCAGGGGACCCGAATTGCTGGGCGGGGGCGGCTATGTCGGCAGAAAAGAGATTGGCCGGGTTGGCGACAAGGGCAATTTCGGTATGCGGCACGATGCGCCCATCGCCGAGGAGGGCGGCGGGAGTTTTGCTGGTTCTACCGGGCCTTTTGAGGTTGCAGGTGAGCCCACAGAGGGGAATGAGGGGGGCTCTCTTGCCTCGGTTGCCATGCCGCTTGACCGCATACTTCAGCCGCCCGATCCTTCTAATCCGATTCTTCTTGCAGAGTGCCGCTACCTTGAGCAGTGGGCTGGGTGTTTCCTGCTTTTCGAGTCGGCGCAAGGACTTGTCTTCGTGGATCAGCATGCTGCGCACGAGAGGGTTCTGTACAACCGGTTTCGCGATCAGTTTCGAGATGGGGCGGTGGAGAGCCAGGCCGCTTTGGTTCCTCAGCACATATCTTTGCGGCCCGAGGAGTCGCTGTTGCTCGATGAGCACCGCGAGACGCTTGAGCGCTCGGGTTTTGAGCTTGAGCAGGCCGGGGCCGGAGAGTATCTCGTGCGGGCTGTGCCTGCCTTGCTGGCCGACCGGGACCCGGCGGGCGCTGTTCGGCGGGTGGTCGAGGGTCTCGCCGATCTTGAGGGCCCGATGAGTTTTCCCGATCTGATTGATGGCATCATTGCCCGAATGAGTTGCAAGGGCGCGGTCAAGGCGGCGCATTCGTTGCATCCAGAGGAGGTGGCAGTGCTCGTCGAGGAGATTGACAAGACCCCGGGGCGATGGACTTGCCCGCATGGGCGGCCCGTCATGTTGCTACTTGCGCAGGGGCCGGTGCGTCATCGTTTTTTGAGGTGAGTTGAGAGGCGGCCCTCTTGGGTCTGGCAGGTTGTTTCGCCTTGACATTCGTCATGGCTGGAACGAAAATTCAGGTGTGGTGATGAGGTGAATGGGGAAATTCCCCTTTAAGCTACATAAGTATTTGATTTTAAGTCCTTTGTTTTATTTGCCGCCTGTTTGAATTTCACGGAATGTGGTCGGGTTTCATGGGTTTGCCGGTGCGAATGGGCCGGGGACGATGGGAGCCTCCTGCATCCTGTTTTCGCTTGCCAGGGATTTTCTGGCCGATACCCTTTTCCTTAAAACACAAAGAGAAGAGCAAAGCATGTTGAGGACCCCAGAATTAGCGCTCACCTTTGACGACGTAATGCTCCTGCCTGCGGCCTCGGATGTCTTGCCGAAGGACGCAGAATTCCAGGTCGAACTGTGCGAGGGCTTAGAGCTTCGAATCCCCATCATTAGCGCGGCGATGGACACCGTGACAGAGTCAAAGCTTGCCATCGCGCTGGCCCAGGAGGGCGGAATTGGCGTCATACACCGAAACATTTCGATTGAGGCGCAGGCGGACGAGGTGGACCGCGTAAAACGCTCCGAAAGCGGGATGATCAACACACCGATCACGATGCGGCCTGGTCAGAAAATCAGCGAAGCGCTCAGTGTGATGGAGTCCTATCACATCTCGGGTGTTCCTATTACCGAGGAGGAGAGGCTCGTTGGCATTCTGACGAACCGTGACGTGCGCTTCGAGTCGAATCTTGATCGACCCGTATCGGAGTTAATGACCAAATCGGATCTAATCACCGTCTCCGAGGGAACAACGCTTGAGGAGAGCAAGGGCATGCTCCACAAGCACCGAATTGAAAAACTCTTGGTTGTGGACGAAAATTACAATCTCAAGGGTTTGATTACTTTGAAAGATATCGAAAAAGTTCGGCGCTACCCAAAATCGGCGAAAGACGCGTACGGGCGCCTACGAGTGGCGGCGGCTGTAGGCATCTCGGCCGATAGCAAAGATCGCGTAGCGGCTCTCGTGAAGGCGGGGGCGGATTTGTTGGTGCTGGACAGCGCGCACGGCCACTCAAAGCGGGTGCTCATGGCAGTCGAGGCAATTAAGAAAGAGTTCCCGGACGTTAACTTGATGGCCGGTAACGTTGCCACAGCACAGGGCACACGCGATCTGATCTCCGCGGGTGCCGATATTATCAAGGTGGGCGTAGGGCCCGGTTCGATTTGCACCACCCGTGTGGTGGCCGGTGTGGGCGTGCCCCAGTTGACGGCTGTTGCGAGTTGCGCGGCCGCCGCCGAGGAGAAGGGCAAGAAAATTGTTTCCGACGGCGGAATTAAATTTTCAGGCGATATCGTCAAGGCCCTGGCCGGCGGCGCACACGCTGTTATGATCGGAAGCCTCTTTGCCGGGGTCGATGAGAGCCCAGGCGAAAAGGTGCTCTATCAGGGACGAACCTACAAAGTATATCGAGGAATGGGCTCCGTGGGCGCCATGGGCTCGGGCATTAGCCGGGACCGTTATTTCCAGGATGCTCAGAACGGCTACGAGGACGGTGAGCACTTCAGCGACACGAAGCTGGTTCCTGAGGGTGTAGAGGGCCGGGTGCCATACAAGGGTTCTATATCGGCAACAATTTTTCAGTTGATGGGTGGCGTGGCCGCGGGCATGGGCTACACCGGTTGCCGAAATATCGAGGAGTTGCGCCAGAACGCGGAATTTATCCAGATTACATCGGCGGGGTTGCGAGAGAGCCATGTGCACGATGTGTTCGTTACGCGCGAGGCGCCGAACTATCAGCGGGACTGATTCTGAGGGTTCCAGGTTTTCCTTTTTTATCCGCCTGAGTGGTTTTGAGTACGACAAGTAATTTTTCGCCCCTGAGTAATTCGAGAATACGCTATGGCCGGTGAATCCAGACAGACAGAAATAGATTCAGCTGATGATCTATTTCTGGGCGGCGATGATGACCTTGTAGAAGAGCCATCGGGTGCGGAGCCGACTGAAACTGAGCAGGACGATGCAACCTCTTTCGATGAGGCGCCACCATCTGCTGAGATAGAGGAGGCGGAGCCTGAATTCGAGCCCGAAGGAGATACCGAGGCTCAGTTCGAGGATGCGGCCGGAGAGAAAGCCCCCCGCAAGAAGAAAAAAGGGTTTCCGGTACTTCAGTACTACGTCGTACCGGCAGTGGGAGTTGTGTTGATCATGTCGCTGGGGTGGAGTTTTGCCCTCATTGCCCGTCGGGGGCTTGTTCGCCCACCTGAGGAGGTGGCCAAGGCCACGAAAGTTGAAAAGAAAGATGAAAAAGTTGAGGAAAAACAGGAGGCTCTTATAAAGCCCAAGCGCGACCTTCGCACCGTTCTGGTTCCCATTCAGGAAGAAAAAGAGGCCGAGGTGAAAGGCCAGGAAGGCACGTTCAAGGCCAATATAAGAGCACCTAAGTCTAAAAAGAAATTTGCACCGACTGAGACGCCCCTCGTTGGGGAAGGGGAGGCCGATGAAGCGAGCTTGCCGCCGGACTCGGGGAAGCCTGCTGGAAAGGCCCTGCCTCCTGAGGTTGATACGGGCTTGAGTCTGACTGTGCCGGTTAATCATCCGTTTTTCATCCCTCTCAAGGGGGGGAGGAGCACGAAAGCGGCTATCACATTTTTGAACTTCTCGTTGAATCTTTTGGTGTCGACCAAAGCGGCTGCATCGGAGTTCAACTCGAAGCGTGCTCTGATTCGCGAGTTGATATACCTACACTACAGTCGAAGTTCAGCAGGCGATCTTTCGACGCCGGCTGGGCGTGATCGCGTACGACGCCGGCTTGTCGCGAAACTTGATAAGCAGCTTATTCACGGAAAGGTCCGGGGGGTTCTTTTTCAGGAATTCTATACCCGCTGAGAGATATGCGAGAGCAGCTTTTAATCATTGATTTTGGTTCCCAGTACACCCAGTTGATTGCCAGGCGCGTTCGCGAGCTTGGTGTGTACTGCGAGATTCATCCCTGCACCCGGCCTTGGAGTGAGTACCTGACTTCGGAGTGCCGGGGGGTGATCCTCTCGGGCGGGCCCTCAAGTGTCCATGACGAGGGTGCGCCCACCATCGACGCCGCTCTTCTCGACAAGCAAATTCCCGTTCTTGGCATCTGCTACGGTATGCAGCTCATGACCCACCTTCTAGGAGGGCGCGTGGGTCCTGTGCATGAGCGAGAGTACGGTCGGGCCGAGCTTGTGGTGGACGAGGCGGCGGGTATTTTCAAGGACATGCCGGGCAATGAAACAGTTTGGATGAGCCACGCAGACTCGATCGAGGCGCCGCCGCCGGGCTTTAGGCCGCTGGCCCACTCGAACGGCTCGCCGGTCGCGGCCATGGCATCGGAGGACAATCAGCTCTGGGGCATCCAGTTCCACCCCGAGGTCGTCCACACCCCGCGGGGCAAGGAAATTCTAGAAAACTTCGTGTTCGGTGTATGTGGCTTCCGGGGCGATTGGACGATGCGCTCGTTTATCGATGAGGCCGTCGAGCGCATTGCCGAGAAGGTGGGCGGCGGGAATGTCATCTGCGGTCTCTCGGGCGGAGTGGATTCCTCGGTAGCCGCCATGCTCATTCATCGTGCTATAGGAGACAGGCTCACCTGTGTGTTCGTCGATACGGGGCTGCTCCGAAAGGGCGAGGCCGAAGAGGTCATCGAAACCTTCGGGAGCCGCCTGGAGGTGAATCTTGAGCATGTCGATGCGAGCGCCGAATTCTTAGGCACCCTTGCCGGGGTGACGGACCCCGAGGTGAAGCGCAAGCGTATTGGCGAGACGTTTATCCGTATATTTGAAAAAAAATCAAAGAGCCTGGGCACGTTTGAATTTTTGGGCCAGGGGACGCTTTATCCCGATGTTATCGAGAGCGTGTCCTTCAAAGGCCCCTCGGCAATGATCAAAAGCCACCATAATGTTGGCGGTCTGCCCGAGGATATGAAATTTGAATTGATCGAGCCCCTGCGGGAGCTTTTCAAAGACGAGGTGCGTGCAGCTGGCGAGGAATTGGGTATTCCTCACGATTTACTCTGGCGGCATCCGTTCCCGGGACCGGGGCTGGCCGTCCGCATTCTGGGCGAGGTGACCGAATCTCGCGCCGATACCCTCCGCGAGGCAGATGCGATTTTCATCGAAACGCTTCGGGAAATGGGCTGGTACGATAAAACCTGGCAGGCGTTTGCCGTCCTTTTGCCGGTCAACACGGTTGGGGTGATGGGGGACTCGCGCACCTACGAAAATGCGCTGGCCCTGCGTGCCGTCACCAGCCAGGACGGCATGACGGCAGATTGGGTGCGGCTTCCATATGATTTGCTCGACGCCGCTGCTGGCCGCATTATTTCCGAGGTGCGCGGTGTTAACCGTGTCGTGTACGATGTCTCCTCAAAACCGCCCGGGACAATAGAGTGGGAGTAGGGCCAATGGCCGCCGAATTTGTACATTTGCATCTTCATTCCCAGTACAGCCTTTTGGATGGGACCACTCGCATTGAAGATTTAATGGGTCGTGTCCAGGAACTGGGCATGCCGGCGGTGGCGCTGACTGACCATGGCAACATGTTTGGGGCCGTGAAATTCTACCAGTCGGCCAAGAAGGCGGGTGTTAAGCCCATTATTGGGTGTGAGGTGTATGTAGCGCCCGGAAGTCGTTTAGAGCGAGGGACCGGGCGAGCCGGTGGGCGCTCCTGGCATATGGTCCTTCTCGCTCAAAACGAGGTGGGCTACAAAAATTTGTGCGAGTTGGTGACGCTGGGCTTCACCGAGGGCATGTACTACTACCCCCGAATCGACCGGGATATTCTTGAGAGCCGGGCCGAGGGCTTGATATGCACCTCGGCCTGCCTGCGCGGTGAGGTGAACGACGCCATTTTGAAGGGCGATCGGAGTGCTGCTGTCGAGGCGGCAACTTGGTACAAGGAGCTTTTTCCGGGCCGTTTTTATCTTGAAATCCAAGATCACGGCCTTGAGGAGGACCGAAAGGTTATTCCCGAGGTGCTCTCGCTCGCCAAGGAGCTAGAGCTTCCTTTAATCGCGACCAACGACACCCACTATCTGAATCGGGGGGATCATAACTACCAGGAAGTGCTCATCTGCATTCAGACGGGCAAGACGCTGAACGATGAAAACCGAATGAAGATTCACAGCGAGGAGTTTTACCTAAAATCCGCCGATGAGATGGCGGCGCTCTTTGCTGAAGTGCCTGAGGCTATTTCAAACTCGCTGGTTATCGCCGAGCAGTGTGATTTCGATTTCAACTTCGGAGGCTCCCACTACCCGGATTTCGAAACGCCTGGGGGTGAGACGAAAAAAACGCTCCTCAAAAACCTGGCCGAAAAGGGCCTTGAAGATCGCCTTGCGCTTCTGGCCATCGAGGGCGAAGAGGCGGTGCCCTACCGCGAGCGGCTGGCGATGGAACTCGACGTCATCAACTCGCAGGACTACGAGGGCTATTTCCTGATCGTCTCGGATTTCATCCGATATGCCAGGGAGCAGGACATCCCTGTCGGACCGGGAAGGGGCTCGGCGGCAGGGAGTGTGGCGGCCTATGCGCTTGGCATCACTGGCATCGACCCGATCAAGTACTCGCTTCTCTTTGAGCGCTTTCTCAACCCCGAGCGAATTAGCCCGCCTGATATCGACATCGATTTCTGCATGGACCGGCGCGATGAAGTCATCAAATATGTTCAAGAGAAATACGGTACCGACAACGTCTGCCAGATAATCACGTTCGGAAGCATGCTGGCCAAGGGGGTGCTTCGCGACGTGGGCCGTGTGATGGACATGCCCTACGGCGAGGTGGATCGCATCGCCAAGCTCGTGCCCAACGAGTTGGGAATCACGCTCGACGGCGCACTCGAAAAAGAGCCGCGCTTCAAGGAAGCCTCGGTTCGCGATCCTAATATCCACAAACTTATCGAAACTTCCCGCCACCTGGAGGGGAATATTCGCCACGCTGGAACCCACGCGGCGGGCGTCGTCATTGCACCCTCGGATCTCACCGACTATCTGCCGCTTTACAAGAGCAGCGGAAGCGGAGGGGAGCTAGTCACCCAATTCGACATGAAGGATGTCGAGGGCCTAGGCCTGCTGAAGATGGATTTTCTGGGCCTCAAGACCCTCACCGTGCTCGATCGGGCGGTCAAGCTCATTCGAAGCGCTGGTGGCGAGGTCAACATGGAAACCCTCAAGCTCGATGACGAGGCGACCTATAAGCTTCTCTCAAGTGGACGCACCACGGGCATCTTTCAGCTTGAGAGCCGGGGAATCCGCGAGTACTTAAGAAAGCTCGCCCCGAGCACTTTTGAGGATTTGATCGCGATGGTGGCCCTCTACCGGCCGGGGCCGCTCAACAGCGGCATGGTTGATACCTTCATCAACCGCAAGCAGGGCCGGGCCGAGATTGACTGCTATTTCGATGAGTTGAAGCCTATTCTGGAGAGCACATACGGGGTCATGGTCTATCAGGAGCAGGTCATGCAGATCTCGGCGGTGCTCTCTGGCTTCTCGCTCGGGCGCGCCGACGTGCTTCGAAAGGCGATGGGAAAAAAGAGCCCCGAGCTCATGGCCGAGCAAATGCGCGACTTCGTCGAAGGTGCCGTCGAGCGCGATAAGGACCGTAAACGAACAGAACACCTATGGGATCAGATTCAGCAGTTCGCAGGCTACGGCTTCAACAAGAGCCACAGCGCTGCCTATGCGCTTATTGCCTACCAGACGGCCTATTTGAAAACCCATTACCCGCGTGAATTTATGGCTGCGCTGCTTACATGTGACCGCGATAATCCGGACAAGGTCATTAAGGACATCTCCGAGTGCCGCGAGATGGACATTGTCGTTCTCCCGCCAGATTTGAACGCGAGCCAGAAGGATTTTGTCGTCGAGGGCGAGTCCATCCGTTTTGGTCTTGCGGCGGTCAAGAATGTTGGCGAGGGAATGGTGGATGGAATCTTGGTGAGCCGGGGGGCGGACGGTGCCTTCGGGGGGCTCGAGGATTTTTGCCGCCGAGTGGATCACAAACAACTCAATCGCCGATCGGTGGAGAGCCTCATAAAGGCAGGGGCGGTTGATAGTCTCGGTGTGGGTCGGGCGCAAGCGGTGGCGGCGCTTGAGTCAGTGATGGAATCTACGGCCCGCGAGCGCAAGAGTGCCGAAATCGGGCAATGGAACCTGTTTTCCTCGGAAGACGAATCGCTGGCCACGCGCCCGCTTCCCGATGTTCCTGAATGGAAGGATATTGATCGCCTCGGTTTTGAGCGTGATGTGCTTGGCTTTTATATTTCAGGCCACCCATTGAGCGACCACGAGACGGTTATCAGACGATTTACAAACATGGACTCGCGAAGGCTTGGTGAGCTTGAGGCCTCCCGCAAGGTTCGGATGGCGGGGCTCATTCGCTCCTCGAAGATACGAACCACACGAGCCGGAAAGCGAATGGCCACACTTTTGATGGAGGATCAGGACGGTACGGCGGACATGGTGATGTTCCCGAGCGTGTTCGATCAAAATTATCTACTTCTGGACACCGAGGAGCCCGTATTTATTGAAGGAAACGCCGAGGTCTCAGATGACGGCACGCAGGTGTTGATTCAGTCGATAGCGCTTCTCTCGGAGTGGGAAAAAGATAATGCCAAGAGAATGGTTCTTCAGATTCATCCTGGCGAGCAGGGCTTCAACCGGCTTAATGCTGTACGCGACGTTCTGGTGAGGCATCCGGGCGATTGCCCGGTGTCGCTCTTCGTTCATTTTGAAGATCGTGAAGTCGAAATTTCGGTTGGCAAGGATTATGTCGTTTTGCCGACCGAGGAGCTGACGTCGGAGCTAAGCGAATTGGTGGGCACCGAGGCCGTTTATTTTGAGTGATCCCCCGGCGAAAAATGGATATCCTGGCATTTGTGCCGGATATCTGGGGCAGATGCTTTTCGAGCGCGCCTGGGAGCTCCAGAAAAATATTTGGGAAGAGCGGGCCGAGGGCCGCCTGAGAGAAGATACTTTTCTCTTTATGGAGCATGAGCCTGTCATCACGCTGGGGGCGGGGGGCGCAGAAGGAAATATCCTTTCCCGCGAATCACCGGCAGGCGGCGGCGAGATACCTTTGTTCCGTATAAATCGGGGAGGTGAAGTCACCTTCCACGGGCCCGGCCAGTTAATGATGTACGCCATATGCGATCTAAAAGATCGTGAGCGGGATGTTCATACCCATTGTAGGCGGCTTGAGGAGGTTTTCCTTCGCTATCTTGCTGGCTTTGATATTGCGGCCCGCCGCCGAGAGGGCATGCCCGGCCTATGGGTGGACGAGGAGAAAATCCTCTCCCTCGGGGTTGGTGCCCGAAGGTGGGTGACGATTCACGGGGTAGCGTTCAATATATCAACCGATCTTCGATTTTTCGAGATGATTCATCCCTGCGGCGAAGTTGGTGCGCAGGTGACGACGCTGGAACAATTGTTGGGGAGCCCATGCCATTTGGATGAAGTGGCCGAATCTCTTCGCCCGATTGTGGCTGATGTATTTGAGCAGGAAATTTCATGGTCCGGTGAAATCACATGCCGGTTTTCCTCCTTGGCCCGGGCAAAGGATGAGAGCGCATGATTGGAGACAAGGGACTTGAGTAGACGATTTTTCATATTGTTGGCGATAGCGGTGGCGATTTTTGCGGCCGGTTGGGCGGTTGCGGCTACGGTCGGCGAGACCTTGAGCGGCGCGTCCGTAGGCGGCGTGAAACCTGTATTTTCTGCCGGGTTATGGAACCTCCTTAAAAAGGGGGGGTATTCGATGATTCCCATCGGGTTGTGCTCTGTCATCTCGGTGGCCGTCGTGTTTGAGCGGATAATCTCTCTAAAGCGCGACAAGGTGATGCCCGATGAGCTGGTCTCGGCATTGGAGAATCATCTGACGCGGTCCGATTATGATGAGTCGGTGCGCCTGTGTGAGCGCTACGAGGTGCCTTTTGCGCGAATTATGCGGGCCTCGCTCTCGCGGCGGCACCTTGGAGTTGGAGAGATGGAGCGCGCTATGGTCGGCACCGGCCAGCATGAGGCGACAGTGCTCTCGCGCAATTTGCGCACCCTCGGTGTTATTGCCAACCTCTCGCCGATGCTCGGTCTCTTCGGGACGGTTATCGGCATGATCAGGGCCTTTGACGTGATCAGTCAGTACGGCACAGGAAATCCGGGGCTCGTGGCAGGGGGAATCTCGGAGGCTTTACTCACCACGGCTGCCGGTCTTCTCGTTGGAATCCCCTCGCTCGCGGCCTATCACTTTTTCAAGGCAAGAGGCGACCGCTTTCTTTTTGAGATTGAAACCATTGCTTTTGAGTTTCTTCATATTATTACGGTCCAGTCCGGTCAGGATGGCAGCGCTAGAAGGCCCACGATAAGGCCTGCCGATCGCTCGGCCTCTGTCTCGGAGCCCGACCCGGAGCCCGGGGAGGGTGACGGTTAGATGCGTTTTGCGTCAAAAGTTGAGGAAGACTATAGCCTTCAGCTTACATCGTTGATCGACGTGGTTTTCTTGCTCCTGATCTTTTTCATGGTCTCGACCTCGTTTGTTGATTTCACCCGCCGGATGGATATTTTGCTGCCCGAATCGAGCAAAAGCACTGAGGTCGAGCGGGTAGAGAATTTCCTCCTTGAAGTGGGCCTTGAGAAAAAACTCTCACTCAACGGAAAGAGTGTCACCATCGAGGCACTTGAACGCATGCTTAAGGAGGCCAAGGCCCGGCCCGGTAAGCGCACTCTTATCATCAAGGCTGACAAACGCCTCGACTATGGGTTCGTTGTACGCATCATGGGCATTAGTTTTTCTGCCGGCATACGGGATATATCCGTCGCCGTGAAAGAGTAGCTGCCGGGTTAATGTGCCATCGGGCGATACCACATCTGCCGGACGCATACTCTTATTTTCTGTCTTCATCCAAATTCAAAACCGTTGGGGAGTATGCCGTGACTGGACAGGTTCAGGATCCGACGACCTCGTTTCCCGAAAAAGAGGCCCAGCTCACTCGGATTGTATTGCTTCGGCATGGAGCAGCTGGGGGCTCGCGGGAAGCGCTTTTTATTTCTCGAACGAATGTGGAACTGCTGCCCGAGGGAGAGGAGCAGGTAAAAGACGCGGCCCGGCGGGCGGCCCACTGGCTGGAATCTACTGGCGAGGTTCTTGTTTTCTCAAGTCCGCTTTTGCGGGCAAAGACAAGCGCCGAGATCTTTTGTGCTGCTCTTCCATCAGAGGTGAGCACCAACGAGCCCAGTGTTGTTGATGATTTGATCGAACTCGATCTTGGCGATTGGGAAGGGGAGAGCTACGAGTCTTTGATGAAAAAAGATCCTGAGCGCATGAAGCGCCACTATGAAAATTTTGTCACCTCTAAAGCCCCTGGGGGCGAGGCGCTGGCGGATCTGGCGGCGCGTGTGCGCCCGGCCATGGAGGCGGTCCGGCGCAAGGCGGCAGGGCGGGTGGCCGTCGTGGCGGCGCATGCCGCCGTGAACCGTGTGATTGTCTGTGACGCGCTTGGTGCGCCGCTTGAGAGTTTTTTCAGAATCGAACTGGGTCTCGGTTCATTTTGTGTGATCGACTACCATGCTGAGGCGCCACTCGTACGTTTGCTGAATGGCTGAGTATCCTATTCCTTGTCGAGGTTTTTCTTCTCGGCGCCCTTCTGCATCAAAATTACCATCATAAAGAGAATGTTGAAGCACTGGAGGACCAGCAGAATGGCGTCTACCAGTTGACCGTTTCTCAGGACAATGGCCGATATACCCAGAGAACTGGCGATAAGGTAGATAAAGAAAACCGTCTGGCGGTTTGTGAGCCCAAGGGCGCTCAATTGGTGGTGGATATGATCCTTGCCCACGTAGTCGAGCCACTGCCGGATGTTGCTGACCTTTCCTGACGATACGCGAATGACCGATGTGTAGGTCATGTCGAACAGCAGAACACCCAAAATCAACACAGGAACGGAAAAAGCCTTGATCGGGTCATGTGTGTCCCATTGGCCTAGGACTCCCATGCTGGCGAGAAAGAAACCGATGAATGTGCTGCCGGCATCCCCGAGGAAGATTAGGGCGGGTTTGTCTGCTCGAAGGTTGAAGGGAAGAAAACCCAGGCACGCACCCATGAGCCCGAGGCCCATGAACATCAGGCTAGGCTGGTTGGTCTGATAGGCGGTCAGGCCAATGAAGAAAGAGGCGATGGCGCCTAATCCGGTAGCGAGGCCATCCATGCCGTCTAGAAAATTCAGCGCGTTGGCTATGCCGATGAGCCAGATGAACGTCAGGATAACTTCGACAGAATCTCCCCATAGAGTAGGGGGCATAAAAGAGAGACGCACGCCCGAGTATACGACGATGGTGCAGGCGAGAAGTTGGCCGAGAATTTTAATGCGCGAGGAGAGGTCGCGCATGTCGTCCCAGATGCCGATCAAGAGCATTATCAGGCAGCCGACCGAGATGCCTATGATTTCACTCGAATAGATGTTGCTCATGATAGCGGCTGCTGCGGCCCCAATGAAAACGGCAAGGCCCCCCATCAAGGGGGTGGGGTTGCTGTGGATTTTTCTCTCCTCGTTCGGGATGTCGAGGCTTCCGATTCAAAAAGCGATGATCCTCACTATCGGGGTAATGAAAAATGAGACGAGAAACGCCACCCCGGGGAGGTAGAACCACAACAGGTCGCGAGAGAGCAACCAATTCCTCACTTGAGGCAGCATCGAGAAGAACAGCAGAAGAAAAGAAAACCCGTAAACGTAAGTGAAACCATAGCCCAGACCAAGTTTTCGCGAATCGTGGGTTTCGCTGCTCATCTAGTGCCTCGCCTTAAAATATTGAAAGTGCGGTTTTCGCTACGGCGTCCGCTTCATCATCGGTCATTGTGGGAAATATCGGAAGCGATAAATGACGTGCCCAAGCGTCGTCTGCGCCCGGAAAGCCCGATTCGCCCGTTAATACATGGAGCGGTCTGTATATAGGCCGCCGGGCGGATATTCCATTTTTTTTAAATTCTGCTATGGCCTGCTCGACAGACTCTGCGCCACGCTCCTTTATCCAACTATCAGGTAGGCCGACTACATAGCGATGATAAACATGCCCGCCCGTGGCGTTTGTGGGTAATTCGAGTGGTGATTGCGCCAAGTGTTCGTCATAAAATGCGGCAATCTCGCGGCGGCGCTTGATGAATTCCTCGAACCTGGATAGCTGAGCCAGGCCAATGGCTGCCTGTAGGTCAGTGAGTTTGTAATTCCAGCGGGGGGCGAGATCACCCCGCTCATCATAGGAGCGTGAATCTCGTGCCTTCTCAAGTGCCAACGCGTCGTCTCCGAGAATCATCCCACCCTCGCCGCCTGCGGTCATGAGTTTCGTCGCATAGAAGCTGCACACCGCGAGTTGGCCAAAACTCCCCGCCTTGCCGCCGGGAAGACTCGCACCTAGGGCTTGCGCCAGATCCTCGACAACAGGAGGCCCTATGGCGGTGATTTTTTCGATTTCGGCAGGCGCCCCGAAAACATGCGCCACTATAATGGCTTGTGCGCCCGTGCCCACACTTGAGATGGTTTCCGCCGTGGGGTTTCCGGTAGCGGGGTCCACATCGCAGAGCCGCATCCGCGCCCCGGCGTGGGCGACGGCTTGTGCGAGGGCGGCGCAGTTGTAGCTGGGAACAATAACCGTATCGCCGGGCTCAACGCCTGTCGCCAACAGAGACAGATGCAGTGCGGCGGTTCCGCTGCTCACGGCGACGCCGCCCGACCTGCTGAGATAGGAGGCCATTTTCGCCTCAAAATCGGCTACGCGCGCTCCCTCGGCCAACTGACCGGAGTGAATCGCCTCAAGCGCCGCTTGAGCGTCTTCATCACCGAGGGTGGGGCGTGAGTGGGGGATAGTCATTTGTCGCTCAAGGATCGAGGAACAGACGGGCCGAGAGGAAGGCTTCGGCTGCGCCCACCCGGCCTTGGGTGCCTCGGAAGGTGGCGGTAGCGACAGCCATTTCGAGAATATTGGTCTTTGGAATGTTGGTTTTCGTTACCTGCGAGCCGTGCTCCTTAAGGGCCTGAACTTTTTTCTCAAGGGTGCTCGATACGTTGACGAATATTGAGGGATGAAATTCGATCGTAGTCGGGCCCTCGTAGAACAGAAGGTTTGGTATGTAGCGGGCGG
>JABJAL010000120.1 GCA_018669005.1 Nitrospinaceae bacterium | reverse complement strand
GATGGCCGATGAACCCATTCCCTTTAGAAGCTCAAGCACCACACCGGGCGAGCGCCTTATCGACAAACCTGAATTGCCCAAGCAGGGTTTCGCCATGCATCTTGTGGCCGACACCGAAACGATTCCGGGCGAGCTTCAGCTCCGCCTCGGCAAGTTCATGGACCATGAAATCTACTCAGATGAGCCCAAACACATTGGCGGCGATGACCGCTATCCCCCCCCAATGAGCTATATCGCGATGGGGGTGGGTTTCTGACTACTCACCCAGATGGCGCGGTACGCGCACATGATGAAGATGAAGGTGGAGAGAGCTAGTTGTCAGGTGGTGTTTGATTACGTGCTAAGGGGCTCGGTTTTAAGGGGCACGGTGAACACAACCTGGGAAGGGGTCGAGACGAATCTCGAGGTCATCTCGGAGGAGCCGCCCGAGAAAATCGCCCAGCTTATCCGCAACGCCAAGGGGGGCTGTTTCGCCGAAAACATGTTTACCCAGGCGGTGCCGCTCAGGAGCAAGGCCAAACTCAACGGCGAGCCGCTATCCCTTGAAGGCACTGCCGTAGCGAAAACGCCGGCAGGGGAAGACAAACCCATTCCCTTTAGAAGCTCTAGCACCACGCCGGGTGAGCGGCTCATCGACAAGCCCGAGCTTCCCAAGCAGGGCTTCGCCATGCACCTGGTGGCCGACACCGAGACGATTCCGGGCGAGTTTCAACTCAGGCTCGGCAAGTTCATGAAACATGAAATATACGCGGACGAGGGGGCACACATCGGGGGCGAGAACCGGTATCCCCCGCCGATGAGCTACGTCACGATGGGGGTGGGTTTCTGACTACTCACCCAGATTGCGCGGTACGCGCACATGATGAAAATGAAAATCGAGCGGGCAAGCTGCCGGGTGGAATTCAACTATGTGCTTAGAGGCTCGGTTTTAAAGGGCACGGTTAATACCACCTGGGAGTGGGCCGAGACGAATCTGGAGATTATCTCAGAGGAGCCGCCCGAGAAGGTAGCCCAACTGATTAAAAACGCCAAAGGGGGCTGTTTCGCCGAAAATCTGCTCACCCAGGAGGTTCCGCTCACCAGCATCGTCAAGCTCAACGGCGAGGCGTTTTTAGTCGAGGGCGTCAACAGCTAGCGGCTGTTGACCGGGCGGCTAGACAGCGATGCGCTCGGCGTCGATTAGAGTTTCGATGCGGGGAATCAGGTCCCGCGCCACGCGTTGGCACTCTTCAAGATGCGGGTAGCCCGAAAGAATGAACTCATCGATCCCCAATCGCCAGTACTCCAAAAGCTCGTTCGCAATCTGATCGGGCGAGCCAACGAGGGCCGTCCCGCAGTTTACGCGGACGGTCGAGATGCCGTTCCACAGGTGGCGGCCGACGCGATGCTCCTCGAAGCGTTTGACCTGATCTCGCTGGCCGACCATGGCTGTGCCCGCGAAAAGAGATTGGCGCTGGGCCTCGACGTTTTTCTCGGCACGAGACAAAAGCTCATCGGTGGCCTCCCAGGCCTCACCCTCGGTGTCCCTTAATACAAGATGCGTGCGAAGGCCAAAGACCGGGGTGCGCCCGGCGGCGTCATATTGTTCGGTGGCCGAGGAGATGAATTTGGCGATGGCCTCGGTTGGGCCAATCCAGGCGAGGTAGGTATCCGCGTGGCGACCGGCGAGGCGGAGTGCGGCCGGCGAGGCGCCGCCGAGATAGAACTGGGGACCCGCTCCCACCGGGCCCGGCGAGCAATGGGCGCCGTTTAGCCGAACATGATCACCCTCGTACACCACGGGCTCGGACGAGGCCCATAGCTTTCTGATTGCCTCGATGAATTCATCGGCCCGCTCATAGCGCGTGTCGTGATCGATGTTCTCGCCCATCTTCTCGAATTCGCCCTGAATACCGCCGGGCACAATGTTGATGTCGATGCGCCCGCCACTAATCTGGCTAAGGGCGGCCGCCATCTGCGCGAACAGGCCGGGCGAGACAAAACCCGGTCGCACGGCTATAAGAAACCGGATTTTCTTTGTGACGGCGGCAAGTGCGGTGGCCGTCGTCCAGGTCTCTGCCAGGGGCTCTCCGCTGTCGAACAGCCCGTTGGCGAACCGCGTGGGTATCAGCATCGAGTAAAAACCTGCCTCCTCTGCAGCATCGGCGATGGCGCGAAGATTCTCAAAAGTAGGCGGGCGCTCGGCCTTGAGCGTGCCTATGTGCTCGCCGTCCCCGTCGATGGGAACGAACCAGCTAAAACGGGGTTCGGGCCGCTCGGCTAGCCGCTCGGCTGAAGGTGTCATGTCGTGGTCTCTCTATTTGGTAAAAAAAAACGCCTGAGGATTAAGCTCTATTTGATAACGGTATTTTAGGGGAAGATGAGACAGGAGAAAAGCGGTATTTTCATACCAAGAGCTCTTAAGAGCAGGGCCGCTGGCAGGGAACCCCGGTAAATCTACGAGGATACCCGGACAATCTTCATGTTGAAGTCGAGCGCGGGCGCCGAGCGCACGAGAGCACTCGTCGAAATATAGTCCACCCCGGTGCGGGCGATATCGCCAAGGTTGCCGCCCTTGATGCCCGAGGCCTCAAGCTCATAGCGCTTTCCCGTCTGGCGGGCCCTGCCTTGCTCCCGGGCCTGGGCCACAGCCGTGCCAAGCGTTTCGGTGTCCATGTTATCGAGCAGAATCATGTGCACCCGCCCGTCGCCCATCACCTCGCCCAACTCGCCGAGCGATTGAACCTCGATCTGAGCGTCCACCATGTAGCGCCGTCCCCAAACGGCATCAATGGCCGCCGTGATGGAGCCAGCCACTTTAATGTCGTTGTCCTTGATCATGTCGCCATCGAACATGCCAAGGCGATGGTTTTTCCCGCCCCCGGTGCGCACCCCGTATTTCTCAAAATACATGAGCCCCGGCGCGCCCTTGCGGGTGTCGAGAAGGCCCTTGAAAGTCTCGGGGAACTCGCCCGCCTCGGCGAGACGGCGCGAAGTGTTCGTGGCTATCTCCGAGATATAGGAAAGAAGGTTCAGCGCCGTGCGCTCGCACTTGAGCAGTATCTGCGCATGGCCACGTACCACGGCCAGCAAATCGCCTGGCGATGCTTCATCGCCGTCTGATTTTTCCCAACTAATTTCCACCGGCACAGGAATGTCGAGCGCGATGAGGCGGGCACACTCCTCGAACATCACGCCGATGAACGGGACACCGGCAAGGATTCCAGAAGATTTCGCCCTGATCTCGGCCTCACATACAGGATCGCCAGCCGTCTCAATCTGAAACGGGGCGCTTCCGATATCCTCAAGCAGCCATTCGCGCACTTTTGCCCTGATATCCAAGGTTGGGTTCCTTCTTTGAATTCCTTACAAAAAAAGAGCGGCGCCCTGTGGTTCCGCCGCTTGAGCACAAATACCATTTCCCCAAAGAGCAAGAGCATCCCGAAGGCTGCGTGTACCCCATCAGGTCCAACAATTATCTACGGCCACATGCTACCCCTTGGCCGCATTGTGGCTTCCATTATCCGGCCCTGGGCTAGCCGATGGAAATCATCCGCTCGATGGGAACCTTCGCCCGCTCGGCAAGCTCGGGGTCAACGGTCACTTCGTGCACCATGTCGCGAAGGGACGTGTGGAGGTTCTGCAAGGTGTTCTGCTTCATAAAACTGCACTTCGCCTCGGCGCTCGCTGGAATAAGGGTCTTTTCCGGCGCGGCCTTCGACATCGGGTAAAGATTGCCCACCTCGGTCGCCATGATGATTTCCTGCTGGGGAACCTCCTGGACCAGCTTGACCATCCCTTGCGTCGAGCGGAACTGAAGAAGGTCTTCGGGAACCTGCCCCAAATTCACCTGGGTCATGCATGCGCTCGTGCAGCCGCACTCGGGATGAATAACCACAGCCGCCTCGGGGTGGAGGCGCATCTGCTCGTTGACGTGATGCGGACGAATGGCCTCGTGGACATGACAGGCGCCCAGCATGAGCCAGAGCCTGTCGAGCGAGTGACCGTGTTTTTCGATGTATTTGGCAGCAAAGAACCCGAGAAAGACATCGGGCAGGAAAAGTATGGGTTGCTCGGGCTCTGAATTTTCAAG
>JABJAL010000119.1 GCA_018669005.1 Nitrospinaceae bacterium | reverse complement strand
GCCCCCGGATTTCCTGATAGGCATCCGGGGGCTCATTGAATCAAACTATTATTTCCGAGCCTTGTCGCCCGGTTTTAAAGCTAGGGCGCGACGATATTGTTGCGCAGCACCCCAATATTTTCGACCTCGCATTCAACCACATCGCCCACCTTCATCAGGCCCGGCGGGTCCATCGCAAAGCCAACACCCTCGGCGGTGCCCGTGGCGATCAGGTCGCCTGGCACCAGGGTAAAGCCCTCTGAGAGAACCGAAACGACCGTCTCAACATCGAAGATCATGTCGTTGGTGTTCGATTTCTGGCGTACCTCGCCGTTCAAGCGGGTTTCGATGCCCAGGTTGTTGCCGTCTCCAGTCTCATCCTTTGTGACAATGTAGGGGCCGAGGGGACCAAAGGTGTCCATCGACTTGCCCTTGAACCACTGACCGTGCCGGCGCTGGATGTCGCGGGCCGACACTTCGTTCATGACGGTGTAGCCATAGACGTGGTCCATGGCCTTGTCCTTGGGAATGTTGATCCCCTCTTTGCCAATGACGATGACAAGCTCGCACTCATAGTCCAGCTCTTGGGTGGCATCGTGGTGGATGACCCCAGCCTCGGGGTGGTTGTGCGATCCTATCCACTTGGTGAAATAGACGGGAATTTTGGGATACTCGCCCACTTTTCGGGCACCGGTCTTGCGGGCGCCCTCATCGGAGTGTTTCTTGTAGTTGAGCCCAACGGCGATAACGGGACGCTTAAGCTCGGCGATGGGCGCGAGAAGCTTCACCGAGTCGAGTGGCTTGGGATTGCCGTTTGTTTTCGGGGTGCCGCCGGCTGCGATGACTGCGGCGGCATCGCTTGTTTCGGGCACCACATCCTCCACGCCAGCATCGGTCAATACGGCGACTCGGGGCCCATTTTCGGCTTCATAGCTTAGAAGTTTCATACTTTCTCCATTTTAACGTGAATAAAATGCCTTCCGGCCCAGGGGCCGGTGTGCGTTAAATCTTGATGTTTCTGATCATTTCGGATTGCCGCTTGGCGCCCGCGATCATGAAGTTGAGGTCGCTTCCGCTCAGGATGAATCGCATGCCCCCTTTGATGCGGCGCTCAAGCATGTCGGCCTGATAGGAGCCACCCATGCCGGGGATTTTTCCGTGTTTTTTACAGGCTGCGAGTACCTGCTCGTATACGAGATTCACCCGCGGATGGTCGTGCTGCCCGGCGATTCCCATCCCCGTGCTTAAATCGTTGGTTCCAATAAGGAGGACATCGATGCCATCCACGGCGGCTATTTCATCTGCCTTTTCGCCCGCCTCGGGTGTTTCGATCATAGCGACGAGAAGCATCTCCTTGTTGACGCCCGCTAGAAGATCGTCCGGGCCAAGCGGGGCGTACGAGGCGTGCGGCAGCCCGCCGCCGTGGCTGCGGTCCCCTTCGGGGGGGAATTTACAGATCGAAACGAATTCCCTTGCCTCCTCGGCGTTGTTCACGTGGGGCAAAAC
Source organism: Nitrospinaceae bacterium (assembly GCA_018669005.1). NCBI lineage: Bacteria > Pseudomonadati > Nitrospinota > Nitrospinia > Nitrospinales > Nitrospinaceae > Nitrospinaceae bacterium. The sequence goes on along the minus strand of JABJAL010000119.1, from coordinate 3,128 downwards.
AATACCCTGTGCGCCGGCGTCGAGGATGCGTGTGCTCAGGTGGCCTTCGATCGAGGCGACCCGGACGAGGGGGGTGATACCCTGGGTGAGGGCTGCGACACAAATCTGGGTCGCCGATTCAAGGTTGAAGGGGCCGTGCTCTAGATCGATAAAAAGCCAGTCGTAGCCGCTGGCCTTCATCGCCATGCCGACCTCGACGGATTTTACGGCTCGGACCCCAGCGCCAAGCGTCACTTCCCCGTTGAGGGATTTTTTCTTTGTCTCGTTGATGATGACGGACAAGATAGTCTCCTTGTTAGAGTAGGCAACTTGCACGGCGCAATAGCCGGCGGCCTGGAAACGTAAAAATACCGGAAGCTTGATGGATACTCCATATCCCCCCGAAAAGGCAACCTTTGCCGGGAGGCGGTCATCTTTTCCTTGTTGGCCGACCAAATTTAGGGTGCCAAAGGCCCTAATTCTCATTGGTTTGAACGAAAACCAAAATTCACTGGATTCGGCATGGAATATGCTTTTTATATTAGAGAGGATTCTCCCATAAAAAAGGGCGAATCAGGATAATCCTTATTAAGATAGGCGCTTTGAGGATATGTTCCCCTAATAGGAGCGAGATAAAAGTGTAGCAAATATGTATCAAAATAAATTAGCTGGTCACTTTGTTGGGAATTTTTGACGATAAGATTGTTAGTAGTAATGTGGCGTCAGTGGCCGATGTCTCGTACCGCCGCCTTGGGAGGGTCGATAAATGTCGGCCTACAAGATTCGTGGTCATGTTTTATTCCTCGCCGCTACACTCCTCGTGGGGTGTGCCTCCGCTCCGGTGAGCACCGAAGATAGGAGCCCTCGCCCGGACGGGCGCTACGATAACCATGCCTACCTGGTTGATTCCTCGCAGATGAATCTCTCGCGAGTGGTCTCCTCTATCGTGATTCTTGTTACGCGAACGAAATTCAGGCTTCCCGATGGCGAGGAAATCGAAAAAGAGCTTGTTGGGAGCGGTGTGGTTGTAGGCGACAGGTTCATACTCACGGTCGAGCATACAGTTGCTCAAGGTACCATCAAGATATCCACGCCCGTGGGTGTCATGAAACTACAGGTAAAAAAATTAGCGGAAAAAACTTTTTTGCGCCACGATGGAGTTGAGCATCCGCTTAGAGCACTTGTCCTGAGCCCCGAGGACGATGTGGCGCTATTTGAAATTCCGCGAGGTGTGAACCCGCCTTCGTTTCCTTACTCGCTCGGCAATAGTGACGATCTTCAGGTGGGCAACTACATTTATGCCATAGGCAATCCTCTGAACATGGGAGTGAACGTACGCGAGGGCATCGTCAGCGCTCTTCGTGCTCCTCGTGAAGTGGCGAGGGTGGCGGCTAAAAATGAGAACGCGTTTATGGTGAGCAACGGGCTCTCGCCGGGAGACAGTGGAACACCGGTCATCGCCATTCGCGACGGTCGCTTCGAGATGGTCGGCCTCTCGCAGGGCACCTTTGTTGGCGGCGGGCGGTTGGGCTGGGTCATCCGCATCAATGCTATCCGATTGTTGATAAACAAAGCGCGCTCGATGCAAAAAAAAGAATGGGCCAAGACTCCTACGCCTGTGCCGCTTAAGATCAAAAATGGGTGGCGACCCCTCAGCTCCCTCTGGGGACTGGTTAGTATGCTTCCCTGATGGTCTGTTGCTTGGGTCACAGAAAAAAAATAATTTTCGGATAGCCCGCTCCCGTTAAAGGAGCGGGTCTTTTTTTGTCCCTCGCATTGTCGGGCCCCGGTGCGTTAGAATTGCCATTCTTACATCACAGAGGATTTTAAAAAATTATTTTCTCTAGGAAGGACGCATGATGTTCAAAACCACCAAGATCGGCCACATGGGTTTCTGGACGCGGGATCTGGATCGGTTGCAAAATTTCTATACGGACGTCATGGGCTTTAGGGTGACGAGTCGCTCGGGGCCGGATGCGCCTGTACCGGGCGGAGCCGCCGTGTTCATGCGCTGTGATCGTGCGCACCATGAAATCGTTTTTTTTCAGGCCCCACAGGAGGCTCCCAGCCTTTATCCTGATACCGAAAACTCGATGGAGGAGCGCAAGGCAGGTTTTCAACACATGGCCTTCGAGGTGCCCAATCGTACCGAGTGGCTCAAGGCCCTCAAGCACATCAAAAGTTGCGGAGTTGAAATTAAGTACGGACCTGTCGTCCATGGTCCTGAGGGTGATGGTTTTGAGGCAGGGAGCGGCAACCGCGCATTTTATTTTACTGATCCCGATGGCAATTACATCGAGGTATACTGCGACATCACCGTATTTGAGGACGAGGAAGCGGGTTGGGGAGACGTGCTTCAATAGAATCCACTGATTTATTTATGAGTAAGGAGACCAGAATTGATCTGTACGAAATACTCCCCGAGATCGCTCGTTGGGTTTTTTGCCGGGGCGACTTTGCTTACGGCGGCGCTGGCCTTGCCCGTGCCGGGCGGCACGCAAGAGGTTGAGGTGGGCGACGTGATGGCCAAGATGGAAGGGGCCTACAGTGCTGTGGTTAAATCCTTGCTGCTCGTTCCCGTTCAAGAGTCGGGAGATGAGGTGCCCTTTCCGGTTGTTCAACAGCGCCTCATGGAGATTGCCAAGATTGCCAAATCGCTTCCCGAAATCGAAAACTATAAAAAAGACGCTTCGTTTCGGAATTACTCATTGAAACTTGAGGCCGAGGCGGGGGCGCTCTCGAAACTTGCCGCGAAAAAAGATCCGGCCGCCTCCATCTCAGCGCTCTTTCGCCTTCAGGCTGCCTGTCTTGCCTGCCACGAAGATTTTCGGTTCTAATATTGTCCTTGTAGCGAAAAAAAACACCCACCGGTCGATCCGCCGAGGGGTGTTTTTTATGAAATAGTTGTTAGCTATAGAAATGATATTCGATGTGTTGCGTCTGCCTTTTGGAACTGTTGTCGGTGTTGTCTCCTTTTGAGGTCCTTTTATTTATTCTCCCCACGCTCCTCGATCACCGCCATTAGCGCTTTTATCCCTGCGTTGAACGAGGGCGAGCCGGCGGGGAATATTACGAGTTCCACGGCCTCTAATATCTCTTGTCCTGTTGCGCCGTGCTCGAAGGCCTGGTGGATGTGATTTTTGATGTAG
>JABJAL010000118.1 GCA_018669005.1 Nitrospinaceae bacterium | reverse complement strand
ATAACCAGTTCCTCACTCGTTTTGAGGTGAACTCAGAGCCGTTGTCCGAGCGGATGTGCTCGGGAAGCCCCCTTTGTACGAACAGCTCGGTCAGGCGAGCCAGGACATCGTCTGACCTGAGCTTTCTGCCCACATCAATCGATAAACATTCTCGTGTGAACTCATCTACGATGGCGAGCATCCGAAGAGGACGCCCGTCGTGGGTCCTGTCGGCACAGAAGTCATACGCCCAGACATGATTGGGGTGCTCGGGGCGTCTTCTCACGCAGGAACCATCGTTCAGCCACAATCTTCCTCGCTTGGGTTGTCTTTGAGGAATCTTGAGACCCTCCTGCCTCCAGATGCGCGCGGCTCTTTTATCGTTCACACGCCAACCCTCTTCTCGAAGCAGCCTGCCTATCCGACGATACCCCCAGCGCCCGTATAGACTGGCCAGCTCCACCACACTGGCGGTGAGTCTCTCCTCATCACCCCTGCACCTGGGCTGATAGCGCTGTGTCGAGCGGGCCTGCCTCATGACACGGCAAGCTCGCCGCTCCGATACCTGAAAAAGCTCACATGTATGTTCCACAGCCCGCCTCCTTTTGGACGGGCTCAGAAGTTTCCCGAGGCGACTTCCTTCAAGATGGCGTTGTCCAACGCCTGGTCGGCCACGAGCCTCTTGAGGCGGACATTCTCACGCTCCAGTTCCTTGAATCGCTTGGCTTGGTCTGTACGGAGTCCCCCGTAGTCTTTTCGCCAGCGATAGTACGTCTGCTCTGAGACCTCGATGCGCTTGCAGGCCACGGGTACGGTTCGTCCCTGAGATAGTAGAATCTCAGCCTCTCTCAGCTTGGATATGATCTGCTCGGGGGTATGGCGCTTCTTGCTCATCTAAATCCCCTCCCGGGTTGGGCGGTCTTACCGAAAGAGTATCGAAAATCCTCTCATTCAGCTTGGACCGGTTTGAAGGGGCAAGGTCAACCCTGTGCATGGCGAATTCCTAATTGCAAAGAGATGGGAGCTGTGCATGGCGAATTAGTAATTCCACCTAAAATCAATCACTTCTTCGCCTTGCTCTAGAGCGTGAGCTCGCCTAACCTCCCCCGCCATGAAAAATCTATTTCTGATTTTTGCCCACACTCTGGCCGTAATTTCCAGACTGATCTGGCCAGGAGGCGCAAGAGGCCTGATAGCTGAAAACACCCGATGAAGGCGCGCCGGGAAAGACCCGCCTACCCAAGCAGATCTGGGAAGCTATGCATGGAATTCACATTGCAAGGACCTGTTCCAGACACCGATCACCGCGTGATTAACAATTCGCCAGGGACACGATAGAAATTTGCGGAGCCCAGCGCATCAGCATAAAAAAAGAACGGGGCACTGCACCCCGCTCCATATACTCTTTTATCCATACGGCCGTTTTTTCTTTGACCGCGCAGGACGGTTAACCGCCCTTGAATGTTTGATCCTACACCACCGGCTCTTTCCCTATTGCTCCTGTGCATGGCGAATTACTAATTCGCCATGCACAGGTCACTAACTTGATTTAAGTTCTCAATGGGCCTCAACTAATTTTAGATTCTGATTATCTATAATTACCTTCCTGATATAGCCACCATTATTCAATCTTGTCCATTCGTTGAGCTTCTTGGTGTGCAGTTCTATTCTGATGAGCTTGCTCACCTCTTTCCAAAATTCGCGGGTTGGACAGAGGTTACAATCGTCCATCCCAAGGAGACAATCTCCTATCCATTCAGGCCCTTCTACTGCCTCCACAATCTCCATGAGGGAAATTTCCTCAGGGGGGCGCGTGAGTAGCAATCCGCCCGTATAACCGCGCTTCGTTTTGACGAGGCCTTTTTCGACAAGGGATTTAACTATTTTGGACAGGTAGGTTCTTGAGATATTGGTGGAATCTGCAACTTCACGGACTGTGACTGAATGTCCATTGGGACCATCCAGACAACTCATTGCAGCGACAACATACCCTGTGGTTTTTGATAGACATAGCATCCAATAGCCCTCAACTTATTTCAAAGAGGGGCACCCGAGGGAGGGGAGGCTTTATGAATTCCTCCTAACCAACAATATTGTTCGTTCTATAGTCAGTGTCAATATTTTAAAAATTGTTTTTTTGTTTGTAGATTATCTGATGACCTGTCCCCGATTGAGGTACTACTCCCCACGCAAATCCTGGAACTACTTGAACCTACGCCCCCCTAAAAAACCGCTACCAATACCACTCGTGGGCCGGAAATCCTTACCAGGGAATATTTACAACCCGACAATTCAGGTTCTTGTACCCGGCCCGATACATGACTTATTTAATAGTCGTCCCGCTGATTAAGAAAGCCGCGTAAACACTCCCTCCTCAGGCTGGAATTCTGAAAAATTCTCTATTCAACGACTTCACTAAGTTATTCAATTTTCTGGGAATCGAGTTTTTGCGAAGTACAGTCAAAGAGATACTTTTTCGAAAACGATCGCGATAAATCCCTTCCGTTCTTGAGTTTTCCGCTTTCTTCTAAGATCAGGCTCAATTGCGGTTATTGCGGTTGATGAGCGTGAGTTTGTTTCCTAAATGTTTCCTGAAAATCCTCTCGCTATATACGGACGGGGTCGAGTAGCACGTCAGCAACAGGGGTTCGAGTCCCCCATAGGTCACCCAGTACCAATTCAGAAATATCCTCACAAACACTTCGCTTCTCCACCTAACCCAATGACGTTAGAGTTTTAGGTTCGCACTCGCGAAATTGAATTCGTGGACCTATATTGATTGAAGGTAACGAAATCTCCCCATGCCCTCCCGGGTGCGAACCTTCTGGGAGGGCTTTTGTATGCGAGCACATTAAAAAGCACTGTTAGTAAAGAAATTAAGGATAGATGGCAGTTATCAAAAGTTTATTTAATCTCGAAATTATGATGAGATTTTCACAAAAAAGGAGGAAGTCATGATGAGAAAAAAGAACATTAGATCTATAGTATTTCTGGTCGTGGCGGGGGTATTTTTGACGTTTTCCACCTTACAGGCGGCAGAAGTTTCTCCTCTTGTGTCTACTGCATGGGTGGCTGATAACCTGAACTCCATAACTTTAGTTGACGTTAGCAAAAAAGGTTATGCCAAAGGACATATTTCAGGGGCTATCCAGATTAAATGGGGAAGCGAGGTTTTTGCTCCTGAGACAGATCATATGGTGCTTGGTCTCGCTGAGATAGAACGAGTCATGAGCAAGATGGGTGTGGCACAGGACAGTCATATTGTCCTTTACGACGGTGACGGCAAGCCTCATCATGTAACGCGTGTCTATTGGACTTTGAAGTACTGGCATTTCCCAAAGGTAAGCGTTATGGATGGTGGTATAGGGCTTTGGCAAAAAGAAAAACGACCGGTAACAACTGATAGGACAAAGGCGAGCCGGACCAACATCGAAGTTAAATATCCACCAAACACCAAAATAAGGGCTATGTATTCCCCGGATATCATTCATGCGCTGGCGACCCGTAAGGCCGTTTTTGTCGACAGTCGTCCAGAAAATTTCTACAACGGAAAAAGATACAGTCTCGATAAATGGGTGCGTTCTGGACATATTACCGGTGCGGTGAATGTATTTACCATGAACAGTCTGAATAAGGACAAAACGTTCAAGTCTGTTGCTGAACTGAAAGCAATGTATGAAAAAGCAGGGGTTACTGCGGACAAAAGCATTATCACGTACTGCGATACTGGCGTCCTAGCTACCCACGGGTGGTTTGTGATGTCGGAATTGCTCGGCTATAAAAAGGTTAAAGTTTATGATGGCTCCATTCGTGAATACGGCAACATGTTCGATACACCAATGAAGCCTGGGATTGTTCATGGACAGTTTCCCGTGGCACCTATTAAGGAGCTGCAAGAAAAAGTTCTAATTAACTAAACTATAAACATCAACAGAAGAACTCATTTAGGCTGGGTCAGAAATGGCTCAGCCTTTTTGAAATTCGACTGGAGATAGCTTGCCAAACGGTTAGCTATCCAATCTGAACTTTTTTTTCTTCAAGAGACTCTGCCGGGCCACGCACGCAATGACGCCCCACACACCCGTGCGTAAAGTCATGGCACCTATGGTTTTGGCCTCAAAAGCTCCGCCTGTGAAGATATAAACAGCTAAAGCTACAAACGTCATAACCGTAGCCACCCCGATCGCCAATGCGAGGCGCGCGCCCCACTTGGCGTGCCGGAAAAGTCCGATCGCAGCCACCATGTAAGCGAACCCAGCTAAAAAATTAAACCAGACCACGAAGGGGACATAATTGCCCACGGCGAGGCGTCTTACCTCGGGGCCGAAAAGAACTTGACCGGCAGAAAAAACGGATGCAGCGCCAAAGATCAGGGCCACTACGGAAAGGGCATGCAGAAGTTTCGGGTTTCTACAAAATGTTAAGTTGCTTGCTATCATAACTTAGTCTCCCTAAACATCAGATAGTCTATCCTCGACATTCACCGTTTGAGAGTTGTATTCCGCAGTAACTCGAATTCAAACGGCGCCGCAGTTTCTTTGACAACGAAACTAAAAGAAATACCGTATCCGAAGTTCGAAGCGGTATTCGTTCCGTTTCTCGCCGTATTCGGTGTCCTTGCTCCCAAAAAGCCCCGCGACCCGGCCCCGCAGTTCGATATTTTGCCGTAGACTATACGTAACCTCGGGAATGAGCACGAAACTTTTGTCACTTAAGTTGAGGATGGAAGTCACCGCCGGCGTCAAGAACAGGATACCGAAGGGCTCTTTCTGGCTGGCACGAAAGTAAATGTAATCGCGGCCGGGATTTGGTCTTCCAAAAGCGCTTTTTAAAAGCGTCCTGCCTCGCTGCAAGCCGCCGTCCTGGCTGGTCCTCGTGAAGTTCTCGTAACTGGTGTCCGCGAAGTCGAAAAACCGCTTGAGTTCCTCTTGTGTGAAGCCCTGGCCATTGTGATAGTACTCGAGGATGAAAGTCGTCTCCTGTTCGGTGAGGTAGCGCAGTCCGATCAGGTAATTGATGGCGTCGTATTCCTGCCGGGAGAATCTTCCTTGGCTGTCGACCGCCCCCTTTTCAAAATTTGAAACGTAGGCCCACTCGCCATGGATCTCAAGGTTGGTCAGGAGGTTTTTTGAGAAGTCGAAGCCGAATCGGGTAGTTCGGCTGGCACCACCAAAATAAAGAAAATCGATGTCGGTGTCCCAGAGGAGGAGGTAGAGTTTGGAGGCGAAGTTTACGTGATCCTCTTTGCCAAAATCGTCGTTGAAATTGTCATAGACAGGCAGGGCGACGGCGCTCAGGTTGGCCGTTTTCATTGGGCCCGAAAAGCTCCGGACGGCGTCCGCCCGAAAAAGAATGAAGCCTTCGAGCGCTTCCTCGGGGTCTTCGGGATCCCGGTTCCGGCCGATGAAATTTACGGGATTCCAGGCGTACCCCTTTCCCCAGCGCACCAGTTTCTTCCCGGCATCGAAGGATAAGTTGGCGTTATGCTTATAGGAAGCGAACCCTTCGAGGAGCTTGGTGGTCTCCTCAAATCCATCGTTGCTGGACTTGACCTCCGCATTTCCCCGAAAAAACACGGAGAGATCGCCCCTAGTATATGTTCCTTCAAGACGCGAACTAAAAGGATATTCCTCGAAGGTTTCCCCTTCGTTCTGGTCAAAGAACTTGAGGCGGTACAACGCGGTGTCAGGGTCGGCTCCGAATAACTTAGGCTCGAATTCGAGGAAGCCGTTCAGGCTAAACGGTGCTTTTGATTTTGATTCGATTTCTTTTTCGATCTCGCCTAGATCAACCTTGTACTCCTCCTGGGCGTGAGGCACCAAGGGAAGAAACAGGATAAAGAATAACGCGATAACTGCTCTGGCTATCCATCTCAACGTAGGGTTCCTACCTTGGGAAGAAAACTCAAAGAGAAAACCTCATCTGCCAAATCTTTTTTTGTGATCTTGACGAAAATCATGATTGACCGGTAACCCTTCTGCAGGGGGCTATCCGTTTCAACAACGGCCGGGCGCCGGATCCCCCCCCCATAGGCTTTGGTTTGTTTAAAATAAATCGTTTTTATAAGAAGACCCGTCGACGCGTAACACTCGATGCGCGTGGGGAGCATGGTTTCCTTATCCACCCACATCTTCAGCTTGTCGTATGCAACGGAGCCGCTCTTCGCCTTCAGGTGGAGGAGGTGTTGTTTTTTATCGTCATTCAGATTCGTGACGCTGTATTCCGCATGATAGTCCAGACGCAAGATGTCGGCATTGTTGAACACACCGCCCACGACGGATTGGAGGCTGGTAATCCGGAGCGGGCGGGCGACGCTCGGGATATAGAGCCACATGTTTTCGTCCAGGCGAAGGGTGGACCGGCCTTTCTCGCTCGAAGGGGAGAGAAAAAGGGACACTACTTTGTCGGTCCCTTTTTTCAAGGTGTAGAGAATGAACTCCCTTTTCGCTCCACTCGGCTCGATATTGATCAACTTCCGATAAGATTCATAGGTCCCAGGTTGGAGATTTTTGTCCACGGTCTTGAGAATTTCATCCCCTGTCAGGGCGAAAGCCGGAGTCGAAAACGAGAAGGAAGCCAATAAAACAAAGAGTGCGAATTTCATCGGAAACTCTCCTATACGTGTCTCAGTGCATCGATGGGTTCCATCCGGGATGCCTTATAGGCGGGCTGAAGACTGGCCAAGACCGAGATGACGATGACAAGCCCGGAGACCAAAATGACTTCTAGCGGATGGATTGAAGGTGTCAGGATGAAAGAACCTCCTCGTCCGAACTCGAAGGGAATTTCAATCAAATTCAGGGCAAAGATGGTTCCTCCCCCTAGGACCACGCCGACGATGGCACCGAATATGCCCATACATAATCCCTCGATGAGAAAGAGGGAGAGGATGGTCCGAGGCGGCGTGCCGATGGCGCTGATAGTTCCGATTTCGCGCACGCGCTCATAGACCGACATCATCATGACGTTGAGAATGCTGATCAGAACGACCGCGATAAGGATCAGGCGAATAAAAAAAGTGATGACATCAATCATTTTCGCGATGTTGGCGAACGGGGACAGCTTCGGCCAGGGATGGACCTCAAATTTCGGTTTACCTTTCTTGTTCAGCACACCGGCCAAGGAAGTCCGAAGCACATTGGCCACCTGCTTTGCCTGCCCCAGATTTTTCAGGTTCAAGGCGATCTCGCTAACTTCCTTTTTCCGCAGTCGAAGTATTTCCCGGGCGTCGGCAATGTGAATGTATCCGTCCCGTCCGCCAGGACCGGTAGCGCTCTCCATGATTCCAGATATCTTAAACGTCTTTCCATTTACCGAGCCGTCCTTGTTGGTCGCGACCACCACGGTCGTATCCCCAACCTTCAGCTTCAGCCCTCGGGCAAGCAGTTCGGGAACCAGAATTGACCCCTTCATCAGCGATGTTTTTGTGGGACTCGGATCCTTTTTCTTCTTGATTATCCGCGAGAGGAGCATGGGGACAGTCGCGAACTCTTTTTCGGGGTCTACGCCGTTGATACGAATGTTGGTCGATTCGTTGAAGTTGCTGAACAGCCCACCGAACTTAATGCGCTCTGAATAAGAGGCAATGGCCTTGTTTTCGGCAATCGCCTTTTCGATGAGGGTGAGCTCTTGCCCCGTCAGGTTCATTGTCAGGGGAAGATTGTCCATGGAGGCCACATAGCCCCGGCGGTGAATCTGCACATCCCCCAGGAATGAGTCGGTGATCTGTCCGATCATGAGGTTCTTGAACGACCCCGTAACGGAATTAAACACCAAGACAAAAACCACGCCGATGCAAATCAAGGAGGCGGTCAGAAGGGTTCGACGCCTGAATCGCAACAAATTTCGAATGGCAATTTTGAACAGATTACGCATGGGCGACCTCCCGATTGGTGATTCGGCCGTCCTCAAGGGTGTAGACCACTTCGGCCTCGCCAATGATTCTGGAGTCGTGAGTGGAAAAGATAAAAGTGGTATTGAATTTTTCCGTCATTTTTTTCATTAATTGAATGATAATGTGCGCGGTGTCGTGATCCAGGTTGGCCGTCGGCTCATCGGCTAGAACAAGCTTAGGCCGCGTCACCAGCGCCCGAGCCACAGCGACGCGTTGTTTTTGGCCGCCCGAGAGTTGTTCTGGGTACTTATTCCGTTGATCCGCCATCCCGACAGCCTCCAGAAGCTCTGTTACTCGTTCGGTTCGCTCCTGGACAGGGAGGGTCTGAACCATGGTGAGCGGATATTCAATGTTCTCGAAAGCAGTCAGAACGGGCATGAGGTTAAAATTTTGGAAAATAAAACCGATATTTTCTCCCCGGAACTTCGCGCCTTGTATCCGGTTGAGTCGGGCAACAGCCATTTCCGCTACTACAAGGCCTCCCGCAGTCGGTTTATCGAGGCAACCAATCAGGTTCAACAACGTGGTTTTGCCGCTCCCCGATGGCCCCGCGAAGGCGACAAACGAGCCTTCCAAAATCTCGAAACTCACCTTCCGTAGGGCTTGGACCTCGATCTCTCCGGTTGAATAGGTTTTCACGATATCCCTAGCTAAAATCAGGCTCATTGTCAGTCTCCTGGAGTTCTTTCAGATTACCCTGCGGTTTCACCTTCTACTTTCGATTTGACGAAAAAGTCGAAAATAAGTTCCATTTATCTTGTATGTAAATAAGAGACCCTGTGCATGGCGAATTCCTAATTGCAAAGAGATGGGAGCTGTGCATGGCGAATTAGTAATTCCACCTAAAATCAATCACTTCTTGACCTGCCCCCAATAGTAGTACCACTAGCTACGAGAGTTTTGGAACCATGGACGACGGGCGAAGCGGAGCGAAGCCCGGAGGCCATGGTTCTTTCGT
>JABJAL010000117.1 GCA_018669005.1 Nitrospinaceae bacterium | reverse complement strand
GGTCTTGCCATTTCGGTTTCAACGGGTAACGAGGCTGATGTGGAATTAAGCGAGGTATTCGAAGCGCTTGTCGAGAACCCAGATGTCCGCTCGATTGCCCTTTTGCTGGAAACAGTCCGCAACGGCCCACGCTTCATCGCAGCCGCGAGGGCAGCGCGGGCGGCGGGCAAGCCCGTCGTTGCCTGCAAGATAGGAAGAACCGAGGCCGGCCATGACATTATGCGAACCCACACGGGCGCTCTCGCCGGGCCTATCCGCACCTTTGAGGCAGCGTTCGAATCGCTTGGCATCACTTCGGTGAGAAGTCCTGCTGAGCTCCTCGACGTTGCTGAGGTGATGGCGAGCGCACCACTGCCCCCGGGAGATGGGGTGGGAGTCATTACCCATTCGGGCGGGGCGGCGATCTTGATGGCCGACAGGGCCGAGGAGTTGGGAATTACGCTTCCCGATCCCTCGCCAGAGATGAAGAAAAAACTAGAGCCTTTCTTGCAAATGGGGGCATCGGGCAATCCGGTGGACTTAGGGGGAATCGTTACCCAGCCAGAGCGCTACGGCGAGGTGATCAGGTTATTTCTCAATGACCCGGCCTATGATCTCGTCATCCCCGTATCGACACCCCATCCATCGGCACACTCGGAGGGGCGGGGGCATGAGTTAATAAAAATCGCCGGGGAAACGGAAAAACCCCTGCCGAACCTTTGGCTCGCCGGCAAGCTTGGCCAGGAGGGTGCGGATATCCTGAGAGCAGCGCACATGCCCATCGCCGAGAGCGCCGAGAGTCTGATGCTGGCAGTCCGCGGCATGATTCGATTGGGAAGGATGAAACGCGCTGATAAAAAAAGGATTAAGACAGAAAAAGCTGACGAGAAAATTCTCGAAAAACTTAGAAATGATAAGGCCACTCTCTCAGAGGCCGCTAGCAAGGAGCGCCTTGTTGCACTCAATATCCCGGTCGTCGGCAGCACCCTTGTTAATAATCTCGATGACGCGACCTGCGCCGCAGGCGAAATGGGCTATCCGGTTGTTCTCAAAATCAACTCGCCCGATTTGCCGCACAAAAGCGAGGCGGGTGGCGTGAGGCTTAATATCGGCGATGAGCAAGGGCTTGGCCGCGAGTGGAAAGAAATGATGGCTGACGTTGCGGCCCATTCGCCCTCGGCACGAATCGAGGGCGCGCTGGTTGAGGAGTTTGCGCCGGGCCTTGAGATGATTCTCGGCACCGTGTGCGATGAGACGTTTGGCCCGATGGTTCTTGTGGGCACGGGCGGAGTGCTCGCCGAGGCGCTTGACGATGTGGCCCTCGCACTGGCCCCGGTGTCCGAGGAGGAGGCGGGGTGCATGATCGCCTCGCTACGCGGAAGGCGGCTTCTTCAGGGCTTTCGGGGCGCTCCTCGGGCAGACGAGGGTGAGCTCGCCTCGCTCATCGCGCAGCTTTCGCACATTGCCGTTGCCTATGAGGCCGGGATCGCCAGCATCGACCTGAACCCGGTGGTCTACTCTAGGGGAAGATGGCGGGCGGCGGATGCCCTGGTCGTGGCCCGTTAGGCTGCCACATGCCGCTCATATAATAACATGTTTATATTCAATAACTTACAAGAGAAAAGCGGGACCCCTTATGAGGGGCCAAGCCCCTTGAGCCGCACATTGATCGATATATCCCCCTTGGAGGAGGAGTCCCCGTTGAGAGCACAATCCCACGAAGGCACCTTGCACCGGGCACAACCTCTAGCTGAAAGGAAACCCCAATGAGCGATGAAGTCCTCGCCGAAGTCCCCCTTCTCAAAGAGGCCCTGGCCGGCGATGCCGAGCGCATCCGCACCGAGATCGCCTCTCTGAGCGAGGAGCAAATGACCTTCAGCCAACAAGAGCCCGTCTGGGCGCGCTGGTCGGTCGATGCGCAGCTTCGCCACATCGCCCTGCTGTGCTGCCGCTGGGTCAACCGTGTTCGCGAGCCGCTTGAGGAAAAAGGCCATACCTTTCCCGATGTGAACATGGACGCCGTCATGGGTGGCAACGGGCGACACATGCCCGCCGATGTCTGCCCGGACACCCCCTCCCTCGTCACCATCATCGAGGCACACCTAAACATTTGCCTCGAAGTCCTCGAGCGCGAGAGCCCCGAAACCCTCAGAGGCATCGCAGGCGAGCGCGCCGTTGACTCCGAGGCCAGCTACACAGACTCTGCCGAGCGCTTCATCGACTTCGCCCGCCTGGCCGCGCGCACTCACCCCTACGGCTGGAGCGAAGTGGCCGATCATCCGGGCCGCTTCCGCGTCGAACTCATCGCCCTCATCCGTCAAATACATTGGGAAATTCTTGCCCATCTCCGAAATGTCCAGCGCATCAAGCGCCTCCTCGGCCTCCCCCCGGCGCAAGAGTTACCGCGAGAGGGTTATCTGCAGATTAATAAATTCTGGGAGTAAATACGCGGGTTAACTATCCGGTCGGTATCCCGGAGGCAGATTCAATATCGCTGGAAGGCAATTCAGGGATGAGCAATCTTTCAGACGAAAGCAGGTTTTTCATAATCTGTAGTCAGATCGGCCTTGTTGCATAATTCCAATTACAAGCGGATCCGTGCCCTCTTGGCTCACGCGCTACCGGAATACATAGTCATTTTTGTAATGGACCTATCGTACCGGCACAGCAATTATTTTGGAATTCTGCAACAATGCCTATTAATGCTAGAAATTGAAGGCGAAATCCTCCAGACCGCACCAGAGGTGATTCCATGAGATTTGATAGAAAAGAACTCGGTGTCGCTGTTATCGGAGCCGGCCGCATCGGGACGCACCGATCACGCCTGGCCGTTCAGCATCCGGCGGTTCGATTCCTGGCGATTTCCGATCTGGAGCCAGAGCGCGCCGAAGCGCTCGGGAACCGTGTGGGGGCGCAGGTCACATCGGGCAGCAACGAGGAGGTAATCGCCCACCCCGACGTCAACGCCGTGATTGTCTCCACGTCCGAGTTTGCGCATGTGGAGCCCATTTTGCAGGCCCTCGAGCTTGGCAAGCCTGTCCTGGTCGAAAAGCCCATTGCCATGTCGCTCGAGGATGCGGACAGGGTGCTTTCCGCCATGGAAAAAAATAAGGGTGATCTGCGAGTGGGATACATCATGCGCTACAAGCGGCAGTATTTCCTGGGCAAGGAGCAGATTGACGAAGGCCGGCTGGGCAGGTTGGTCGGCGCGACGGGGCGTGTTTTCAACTCGCGGGCGCAGGCGCTCGAAATACTTAAGCGCTCAGCCGATGCCACGCCGGTTCTCGATGTTCTGACCTACTACGTCGATATGATGTGCTGGTTCATGAAGGGAAACCGGCCGGTGGAGGTCATCTGCCGGGGGCATGGGATTGTTTTCAAGGAGGCGGGATATCCCAAGGCGGATGACGTCAGCTGGGCCATCATCACGTTCGAGGACGGGGCGGTGGTGAGTCTGGGTATCTGTTATTCCCTTCCGGCCAAATATCCCACGGCGGGGCAGAGTGTTCGTCTTGAAATAATCGGCACCGATGGTGTTTTGATGTTTGATGAGGACCATAAAGAGAACATTCTTTATACCGAGAAAGGTTATCCGCATGCCTATGTGCCGGGTCACTCCCTGCCGATGGTGTTCCTGGGCAGCACTTCATCGGGAGACTGGGCGCTGGACAACATGTATGGCCCTATCGGTGACGAGACCCGCGGGTGGCTCGATTATCTCTCGACAGGGCGGCCCTGCCACCTTGCCACGGCGGCGGAGGCGCGCCAGACACTGGAAGTAACGATTGCGATGGAAAAGTCAGCGCACACCGGAGAGGTGGTAAAGCTCCCCCTCGGTGAGGGGTATTAACCAATATCTCCCACTCGGTCCCTTGGATGCTTCGGTGCTTTGCAACAATTTGGTCCCTCATAAAACGAAAGCTTTGGCGAGTTTGATTGACCGGGTCTCGTCTTGGAAAGATGTGTGTGCACAGAGAATTACTAAATCGCCATGCACAGGTACTTCACTAAGAGGTCAAGCCAACAATTGAGCCTCGGTGGTCCAAAAATATCCCCAAATTCTACTGGTGAAAATTTTCGAAAGAACAGCCTGATTTTCTTCGCGGAAAGCCCTATTAGGGTCCATATTATCTTACATAAGGCTTGGTCCCACCGGGCTGAGACCCCAGAGAATATATCGAGGATGAAACGATGTTTCTCTTTGAAGATTGTCCAAATAAAGTGATTTCCGAAATGGGCGAATTCACCTGTTTCGATACGGTTCTTGTGGAATGTATCCGCCGCCACCCTAGCACCATCCAGGATTTCTGCCGCAAGAATTTCCAGGAGTGCCCCTACTACCACATCGATGGGCCCCGGGCCCGGTTTGGCGGGAAGCGGAGATTTCCGAGTTCCAAGATAACAAGGTTGGTGGTTTGATAACCGGCCCTCTGGCCTATGCATGGCGAATTACTAATCGTGATATTAAGGGTCGGTCACAGCCAAATTCCCTGATAATTCCGTGTTAAACAGGGAATTTGGCGGAGAAGGGTTCGCAGGAGACTCCTCCCACCGCCATCTAGTCCGTCTCCAAAACGGAGAACCGAGACGATCTCCTTACTATCACGACAATTCAAAGGGTTAGGGGCCTGGTTTGGGCCAATAACCGGACCGAGATGCGGCGAATTTGGCAATTTATAAGCCAACTATCCTGATTTTCTCCAATGCCCTTTTTGCTCGTCCAGTTGTGGGGGCAAAAACGGACATTAAATGCTCACCCTGAAAAAGTCCGCTATTAGCCACAAGCAGACGTTCAGAGGTATTTGGCCCTAGCGTCCGCTTTCGGCCTTCATCAGAAAGGTTGTGAAAATTTCGGCAATTTGCGGTTCCGCATCGCGCCATTCCTTGCGGTCCCAGGTATGGCGCAATTTGTCCTCGGGTAACTTCTCAACCACGTCCTCGTGCAATTCGCTGTTGGGCAGAAGCCCTGCCGCCTTGTGCGCGGTCACCGGCGTATGGACGATGTCATTCCCCGCTATCAGGCAGGCGGGGCTATGAATCGCATTGAGTTGCGCCTCAGTTGCCCCGACGATTGGCAGCGAGGAGGATTGCAGGAACGCCTCGCGCCAGGAGTTCATCACCTTGATAAAGGCATCGACGTCCATCTTCATGAGACGTTCCCGGTTCGAAGGCCGCGCCGAGATGCATTTGGCGAAGTGCTCGGAATTTGCAACAGCTTCCATGCCGGCCGTGCTAGCAAGCTTGATGTACTGGCCATAGTAATTCTCCGACAGCCGATCGACTGCGTGCTGCCCGCCGGTAACCCGCCAGAGCAGCAGGCCTGACAGCGCTTGCGGATGACGGATGGCAAACAGGATGGCGAGCCGGGCGCCAGAGGAAGAGCCGCCGACATAGAGGTTTTCCACGCCGACATGTTTTGCCAAAGCGTGCAGGTCATCGGCCCAGACCTCGTGCTCGGATGCCGAGCCGTCAAAAACCACATCCGACTTGCCACAATTGCGGCGGTCGTGCAGCAGCACGCGATAGCCTTTGGAGGCTATGGCTTTCGACAAATCAACGAGTTCGTCATAGGGACGGCGACTGCCGGGCGTCAACGCAATAACCGGCCCGGTATCGCCGATGACTTCGTAATTGATGTGAATTCCACGGATTTTGGCTTCTGGCATTTTTTATCCATCAAGTTAGTAGAGTCAGGAGATGATTACTCCCCGTCTACGAGCAAAGTCATGCTGGTGGGCGGAGCCGGGATTCCCCATGTGGAACCCATTTCAGCCGGTTGAGAGTAGCTCCAAATCGATTGATTGGAAAGCGGGCTGCGTCTGGCCGCCACGGCCACGGCTATCACCAACGCCCTCATTTCAACGCCCTCCGTATTGGCGGCGACTGAGCAGCGCTCAAGTTCCTGTACATCGATGAGTTCAATTCCATCAATGACGATAGATGCAGACGCCGTCAATCCCAGTTGGCCGGATAAGCCCAGGAGTCAACAAGCCTTAGTCTCAATTGAAAAAATTTATAAAATCTATTCTCATGTACAAAAATCAATCGAAATCTATACTAGCTCACGGTTACCATAAGGGGAGTGTCATTAAGTCACATTTGATGTTAAAAAATATTTATTAAAGAATTCTTGTGGGAAAAGTTGATTGATTCCCATTTTTACTCATTTTGTTTTTTTTGTTCTTATTAAACTCGAATAGATTTAGGTGTCTCATGTGCGCTTATGCTGGTGCTAAAAATCCTATCGGTCTGGCCATTGTTGGTTGCGGCAATGTCGGGCGCATTCGCGGCCAGTTGGCTCGCGATTATCCGGGCGTTGAGTGGATCGGCCTTTGTGATGTCAACGAGAAAACCGGAAAAAAGCTGGCAGAGGATTTAAATGCTGATTTTTTCACGACCGACTACCACGAACTGCTAAGGCGCAGCGAGGTAAATTCCGCCATTTTGGCAACTGATGAAAATGCCCACGCTGGGACGCTCTTCGCCTCCATCGAGCACGGACACAACATATTGATTGAAAAACCCCTTGCGACCAACGCTGTCGAGTCAGCAAAAATAATTGCGGCTGCAGAAAAAGCAGAGGCAGATCTCGTTGTGGGGTACACCCAGCGATTTCGTCGCCGCTGGCTTGTTGCCCGGGACCAGGTGACCTCGGGACAGCTTGGCGACATCACATCCGCAACAACTCGGGCATTCCTGAATCGACTGATTGCCATCGAGAGGTTGGAACCGAATGAAGATCGTTCCATGTTGACTCCAATGGTTGTCTCGGGAACCCATGCCCTCGATTTAATGTTGTGGGTAATGGGGGGGGCGGAACCGAATGAAGTGTATGCCCGTTCAGGAGGGAATGTACTGGCTGGCCTGGGTACGATTGATTCCACCTTCAGTATTTTTTCATTCGACGACGGCAAACTCTGGAACATGTCTTGTTGTTGGGGCCTTCCTGAACAATGGCCTGCCGCGACCTATAGCATGGAAATTGGGCTAATTGGCACAAAGGGTGTCCTGACCATCGATGACACGCACAGCGATATTGTACTGGCGACCGAGGAGCGCCACCAAACGCATCGAAAAGGGAGGGATGATAAACATGTAAGCTTCCTGACCAGCTATCCCCCGGGAGAATTTATCGACGGGCAATTTTGGGGGCCCATGCGCGAGGAGACGAATTCGTGGTTTTCACGTATCTACACGGGGGCAAAAACCCCACATGCTACGGGGATCGAGGGACACCGCGACCTTCTATTGACGATGGCATGTGATCTTTCCGCCAAACGCAAAAAACCCGTCTCCCTACCAATCAGTGAAGAAGAGCTTCAAGATGAATTGCGCATGACCAATAAATAATGCCAGCATAAATCCAAGCCCTTTCCCGCCATGCATTCTTTTCCAGCCCCTCTAAATCCCCCGGCCCTCTGGCATCGAATCGCCGGGGGCGCTTCGGCTGTTCATTGAGAACGGGACACCCGGAATTTTCTTTGGGCCGGGTGAGTTCATTTCGGAGACACATCTGCCAAACGAGCGCGTGCCCACGCAAAACCTCATTGCCGCGGCAGGGATATTCGCAACTGCAGCACGGATCGTCTGTAACCATGAGACTTTCTAGCCCACCTTAGTCGGAGAGCGCAGGCGGGGTTCCCATAACGAAAACTTTCTCGGGGCGAACCTTATAGAGCACCCGAGAGACCCCCGGCTGATGGTTCCGGTAGGTATCGTGGCCAAGATATTTTTTCGCCAGCCCGTCAATGTGAGTGGCAGCCCCTTCTTTGGTAATTTCAACCACCTTGCCTCGAATTCCGATATAGCAGAACGGATTCTCTGGATCGACGATAGAAAAAGCGACAGCAGGACGCACACGCATGACCCGATCCTTGAGGCGGCCCCTGGCTGAGTTAATCCGGATCAAATCGCCCTCGGTATCGAACCAGATGGGCGAGACGTGCGGGGTGCCGTCCTTTAAAATTAGCGCCAGATGAAGAAGTGCCTTGCTTTCAAGAATATGGGCATGACTTTCAGGAATCATTGAATCGGACATCTAGTCCCTCCACAATCGTGTTGCATAAAATCGTATAAATCCAAAAAAGACCATGCCTATAATGCTGGCATCACTTCTTTAGCGAACAATTCCAGCGAGCGCATCACTTCCTTTGAGTTGGGTCCTCGCCAGGGCCCAACGAGCACATCGTTGACACCGTAATCATCGCGCAGACGACGCATCTCCTCGACTACTTTATCGGCACCTCCAACAACGCCGCCGCCGTCGACAATTTTCCTCACGTCGAGTTCATAGCTCCAGTTCCGCTTGAGGTGGCTGTCCTCCTCGCCGGGGAGTTCCACCTTGTTGACGTTGGCGCGGTAGTTCAAATACCAACCCTCGGCCTCGGCCACCTGCTCGTAGCGAGCGGCCACATCCTCGTCCGCCTCGCAGACATGAAGATGATGAAGCAGCGCCCGGGGAAGGTTCGAGGTGTCGCCGCCCCTGGCCACAAAGGCCTCCTCCCAAAGAGCAAATTTTTCCTTGAAGACATCCGGGCCCGTGAATCCGGCCGAGGCCATGACGTTAAAGCCCTTCTCGCCAGCATAGGTATAGGTCTCAAGGCTCGTCCCGGCGACCCAAATGGGGGGACGGGGCTGTTGCAGCGGTGCGGGGTGTAGGACTGCGTCCCTACATCTGTAATGCACACCATCGAAAGTGACGGTTTCGCCGCGAAGCAGGCGATCCACAATTTCGAGGCCCTCTTTAAGCTGCGCGCGACTCTCGGAGGGCTTGGCCTCAAAACCCGAAAATTCCCGGGGCTGGGAGCCCCGTCCAACGCCGAGGTCAAGACGCCCGCCGCTCAACACATCGACCATCGCCGCCTGCTCGGCAAGACGAACCGGGTTGTGAAACGACATGATCGAAATGGCGGTACCCAAACGGATGCGTTTGGTTTTCTGCGCGACGGCGGCGCAGAGAATTAGCGGATCGGGCACCATCCCTACCTGGGAAAAATGATGTTCGGCAAACCATACGCATTTGAAACCAAGTTCATCGGCGGCGACCGATTGCTCGATGGCCTCCTGGTAGACCTGGGCGTCGCTCATGCCCTCGGGCCGGTGCAGAATATAAAAAAGAGAAAAATCCATAAATTAAACCTCAGAACAAAAGTATTTTCCGGCGAAAAGTGCCCTGTATTCACATCCATTGATTCAATCGTCGTATGTCAATAGATTACCACATGTTTGTGAGATATCATCTGAAGGCGTCAACGAACAAACACATTTATTGTGATGCGATAATCGCCGCGTTCTCTTCTTTAAGGATTTTGGATGAATCTACTTCTCGTTTTTGTCGCCGCCTTTATTGGCTCGGGCTTAAAAGCCATCGGTGGCTTCGGCTTCGCCACACTAGCGACGCCGGCCATCGCGCTTTTCTGGGACGTACCCACCGCCATCGCGGTGGTGTCGATACCCACAATGCTGACAAGCGTGCTAAACGGCTGGCGCGCTCGCGAGGCGATCGAGGAGGGCCTGTCGCCATTTCTCCCCTTCGTTCTGGCGAGCCTCGCCGGCCTCGGACTCGGCCTCACCTTGCTCTTCAGCACCGACGCGCGCTTCATGAAACTGTTTTTGGGCGCTTTTTTAATCGGTCAGATATTATGGCAGTGGGCGCACCCTGAAAAAGCCAGGACACCTGAGGACTCCCTCTTCCGGGGCCTCTGGATGGGCGCTCTGTCCGGCGGGATGCTCGGCACTGTCGGGATGCCCTCGCACGTCATGGCGGCCTATCTCACCGGGATGAATCTCTCGAAAACGAGATATCTCTTCGTGATGAGTATTATTCAGATCACCCTGCGCGTGGCGACAATCACCTCGCTCTTCGTGGCGGGCGCCTACACGGGCGAGGCCGTTGTGTTGATGCTAATTGTCAGCGTGCCCGTCTTCGCGGGATTCTTCGTGGGCACACGCCTTTTCAAGCGGCTGCCCGAGCAGACATTTTTCAGAACGGTGAAGGCGATCCTTTTCGTGATGGCCCTCTCGTTGGTCATCGCCAACAGGGAAATTCTCTACACTTTTCTTTAGCGCGAAGGGGCCATCTCGCTGGAGCCGATTATTTTTTCTTCGCTACCTTTTTCTTGGCAACCGTTTTTTTCTTCGCTGCTTTTATGCTCGGGCGAGCCAGTGGTTTCGACTTGAGGGATTTTCCCGAACGCTTCAGGTCATCTGCAATTTTAACGTATTTGGCGGCCACTTTTTTCTTCGCACCTTTGCCCAGATGGGCGCCCACCTTGCTGTCATCGTCAGGGTCGCCCGCAATGCCCCAGGCGGTGTCTTTGGCCACGATAAAAATTACATCCTCATCATCCGTCGCTACCATGCTGTGAAGCGCATTCGCCGGAATATGAATTATCCCGCCCGTCTTCACGGTTTTTCTCTTGCCCTCGATCATCGCCTTCAAGGTACCCTTGTGGACCAAGATGAACTGCTCGTTTGCGTGGCGGTGAGGCCGGCTGCCGGTTCCGGCAGGCTTATCGATGATGCCAAAGAGCATCCGCTCGCCCGTAGCCCACACGCCCTCCGAGGTGCTGTAGGTCTCTCCCGCCAGGGCACGCTTCATTTTCTTAGGGTCATAAAATGGCATGAAATCTACTCCTTCATAAGGGCCTGTTTAAGGACCAAATATTGAATGAAAAAACACATCAAAACGAGAAAAACACCAATTCATCCACCACAATGGGGCTCACACCCCCCTAAGCGAAAATTGTCAAACACGTCATTAGAATGTAGCATTCAGGTTGTTAGCATTCAAGAATAAGGGCGATGCCGCTTTCCGAGGGGAAAGGGCATTGCGGCGTTTATTTTATCTTGCCCGATTTCGATTTTAGATTCGGCTTTCGGTCGCTGGCCCCAAGAATGCGAGTTTCCCTTATTCAAACCGGAGCCCGCACAAACCAAAGCCAGTGGCTCCTTAACGCAGAGAGGATATTTTTCAATGCCCTTTTACCGATTCGACGCGCTCGATGAGAAAAAACTCACCCCCCACCTCTCCTCGGCTCGGGGCCCCATTATTGAAGGCGAGTACATCTACTTCTGCATGGTCTCGAAAGATCCGGGCACAGGCTCGGACCTCCACTACCACCCAAACGAGTTGATGATCTTCCCCGTGCGTGGAAAGATTCATTCCCTCGTCGGCAAGGACAGGCGTATCGTATCGCCCGGCACATTCATCCACATCCCCCCCTATGCACGCCACCAGATGCTCGCCACCGAAGATGGCCAGATGGATTACCTCTACGTGAAAGACGCAACATGGACCGTCGTCGGCATCGCCCAGGACGAGGCCGTCCCCGACGAGGTGCCCACTGTCGATGCGGTCAACAAAATACACGACTCGGGCGTCTACCCCGGCCAGAAAAAAGAGCCCGAAAAATCTGAGGCCATCATCGAAGGTCTCCAGAACTCCTATCACCCAATCATCGACTCGCTCGATGCGCCCCCCTTCTCGACGCTCAACTACAAATGGGTCGAGGGTGAGCGCCTCGCCTTTGGTTTTTTTGATTTGCCCGAGGCTTATGATGAACCGGCTCACGAAAATGCGCACGAGCAATTCATCTACATCATCCGAGGCGAAGTGGACGCACAGGTGGACGATGAGCGCGAGACCGTAACCGCTGGCGGAGTCGTGCATATTCCAAAGGGAGCCAAGCGCTCCATCTCGACAAATAAAGGCCAATTCGCACGCTATGCCACCGTACGCGCCTCAAAAAATTTAGAGAATTTGCTAGCGAAAGGCTAGATCCTTCTTCATATATAAAAAACTACAACTTTTCGGGCGCTTTTTGATTTTGCTTCATCCATAATTCTTGGAGAAATGGCACATGAACGACTTCACGGGAAAGGTGGCCTTGGTAACAGGGGCAAGCCGCCTAATCGGCTCCTCCCTGGCCCGGACCCTAGGCAAGCGGGGTGCAAGCGTTGTAGTTAATTATTTCTCGGGTAAAGAGCGGGCCGAGCGCGTCGCGGAGCAGGTGGAGGCCTCTGGCGGAAGGGCCCTAATCCAGGGCGCTGACATACGGGACCGAGGGGCTGTGCGGGAAATGGTAGATCGAGCGGTCGAAACTTTCGGTGGCATCGACATCCTCATCAACAATGCACGCCATCTTCACCCCAAAAAACCCTTTCTTGAGCTGGATTGGAAGGAAGATATGTGCTCGCAACTCGATGTACACCTCGGCGGCGCCTTCAACTGCTGCCAGGAGGTTATCCCCCACATGAAAAACCGGGGCGGCGGCGCAATCGTCAATTTACTAAGCACGGCATTCCGGCGGGCGAGCCCTCAATTCCACGCCTACGGGCCAGCCAAAGCGGCGCTCCGAAACTTCACGATGAATTTAGCCGCTGAGTTTGGGCCACTCGGAATTCGCGTGAACTCCGTTACGCCCGGCACAACAGGCTCCCAGGAATACCCCAGTCGCAACCGCACAGCAGAGGAGCTCGAGGCGCGGAGGCTGCAGATTCCCCTGCGCCGCATCTCCACCCCGGAAGATGTGGCAGAGGCAGTGGTTTTTCTCTGCTCGAATGCGGCTAGCCACATCACGGGAGCCGATCTTCCGGTGAACGGAGGCGCGGCAATTACGCTGTAGAAAAATCAACGATTTTCAAAAAACCCAATAATGCTATTTCATAAAATTAATTGGTGCCCGGAGCCGGATTCGACCCGGCACGGCCTTCCGGCCAACGGTTTTTTTTAGTCGCCCGGAAGACAATGTGGAGGACTTCGATATCCTCTCTCTATAGGGTATCTCTGCCTCTATCAATAATCTAGCAAAAGCCCCACCTTGGCCCGAGTTGGCTGGGGTGGGGCTGATTTTGCTAGAGGATGTCGTAATTTTGTCGCATCAACTCTTCTGCACTCTGGTCCAAACTGCGGCCCTTGAGAGATATACGATTCTTTCTATCACCTCATGAACAGCTTCCCGTGGCTTTGGAAACCAGCGCACGAAAACTGCCGCCGCTGCGCACCCGGAAGCCCCTCGCAAGCCGGATGCCGCCCGTGGCGCGGCGCATGTGGAAGGTCACCCGGCTGCCTCGCTTTACGGTGACG
>JABJAL010000116.1 GCA_018669005.1 Nitrospinaceae bacterium | reverse complement strand
TGCGCGAGCTGTCATAAGAAGATCGATCCGCCGGGCTTCGCGCTGGAAAGCTTTGATGTCATGGGGCGGTGGCGCGAAAACTACCGTTCGCTCGGAGAAGGATCGAAACGCATCGAAGGGGTAGGCCGAAGCGGTAACGAATACGTTCACTATATCGGCCAGAAAGTAGATGCGTCAGGAACGACGGCTGAAGGAAGCGCCTTCACGGACATCGTCGAGTTCAAGAAACTCTTGTTGGAAGATGCAGAGGCCATCGCCCGCAACCTGACCGAACAACTGCTCGTCTATGCGACAGGCGCGCCAATACGGTTTTCCGATCGCGACGAAGTGGCTGCCATATTGGAAAAGACCCGTGCTTCGAATTACGGCGTTCGCTCCATCATTCACGAAATCGTCCGGAGTCCATTGTTCCTCCGTAAATAAGCGCTTATGAAATCCAGTCGCCGAACATTCCTCCGCGCCGCGGGCGTTGCCATGGGCCTGCCATTGCTAGAGTCCTTCGGGGCCGCCTCGGTACAAGGCTCGCCCAAGCGCATGATCGCGATCAATCAGGACCTTGGATTCATTCCCAAGCTGTTCTTTCCAAAAGGTGAAGGGCGTGATTACGAACTCTCGCCCTACCTCGAAAAGATCGCCAAGCATCGGGAACAATTCACCGTGTTCAGCGGACTTTCCCATCCCGGCGTCGACGGGGGGCATCGCGCCGACAAAACGTTTTTGACCGCGGCGCCACATCCCGGGCGGGCGAGCTTTCGCAACAGTATTTCTCTTGATCAGGTGATGGCCAATGAGGTAGGCCATGAGACGCGCTTCCGGTCGCTTTCTCTCGGGATTAATGACGCCAGAAGCCTCTCCTACACCCAGGCGGGGGTTGAAATCCCCACCATTCAAAGCGCGGCGGCGCTTTACAAAAAGATGTTTCTTCAGGGCGATCGCGAAGCGATGGAAGCGCAACTGGCACGGCTGCGCAGAAAGGGGAGCATTCTCGATGTCGTTATGGGGCAGAGTTCGGCTCTGAGTAAACGCGTGAGCGCATCCGATCGGGAGCGGATCGAACAATTTCAGACCGCGGTCCGCAGTCTCGAACAGCGGATCACTGAGGCGCAAGCCTGGGAAACCCGGCCCAGGCCCAAGGTGGACGAGGCCATGCCGGATTACCCAAAGGACAAGAAGGAGTTCTTTGACATGGTGCGGATGATGAACGAGATGTCCCGGCTCGCCTTCCAGACAGATTCCACCCGGGTGATTACGTTGTTCCTGGGCGGTCAGCGCACCCCGGGCGTGAAATTCGAGGACGGCCGAACGCTCGGCGGTTACCACAACCTTTCCCATCACGGCAAAGACGAGGCAAAGTTGAAGCAGTTGGAAGAGATTGAAACCGCGCAGATGGAATTGTTCGGAGAACTGCTTCTGGATCTCCAGGAGATCGAGGAGGCCGACGGCAGCCTGCTGGACAACACCATGGTGCTCTATGGCTGCCATATGGGGGATGCCAACATTCACAATAACCACAACCTTCCGGTCCTCCTTGCGGGTGGCGGTTTTCGCCATGGGCAGCACCTGGTGTTTAATCCGCACAATAATACCCCGCTGTGTAATATCTTTGTCAGTATGCTTCAGCGGATGGGCATCGAGACCGACCATTTTGGGAGCAGTAAAGGATCGCTGACCGGCTTGGGCTGAGCAGTGTAAGGTAACCGCCCCCGTTTGGTAGACCGTTTAAACGTGGAGATTTCTCATTAAAAAAGGGGGAGGTTCCACAAAACTACAATTAATTCCCTCTTTGACGTGGTGTTAAGGTGTGGCTCACGGGAAGGCAGGTAAGGATTGAATTTCCGGGAGCAGTGTATCATGTGATATCCTGGGGCCAATTGTGGTGAGATGATTTTCACGAAGGAAGGTCTGGCTTCGTTGCGACAGGTTCCTGGGAAGTGATGGGAACGTGAAGGAGTCGAAGACGATGAGTTGAAGGAGAAGTGGAAGACCATCCGCAGGGGCTGGTATCTCGGAGGCCAACCATTCCGAAAGTTGCTGGAGAAATTGGTGTTGGTCGCGGCAAGTGAGAGCAGAAGAGATGATACGCATGGGCCATTCATTCACTGTTTCAAGAGCCGTCACATTGGTCGATCAGAGCAACTCGAAGGCCATTCGAAAAATGAAGAAACTGATTGTCGTTGAGAAATGATAGTACACGAATCACGCTCTGACCCCTGTTCGCACTTTGTAGTCACAACGGCGAACTCCTGTTCCAAGATTTTCGAGGAAATGGCCCTCTTTTTCGCGCTCCCGTCGCATAGTAAAAACGGTTCGAGGGGACTCTCGTTCCAACTTGAAGGTCAAAGGAAAACGGTTATCG
>JABJAL010000115.1 GCA_018669005.1 Nitrospinaceae bacterium | reverse complement strand
ATTTTGATGTGCAGATTATTGGGGGAGTGGTCCTTCACCAAGGAAAAATCGCCGAGATGAAAACCGGCGAGGGTAAAACTCTTGTTGCAACCCTGCCAGCATATCTGAATGCCATGGCGAGAAAAGGTGTTCATATTGTCACTGTGAATGACTATCTGGCCCAAAGAGACGCCGAATGGATGGGGCGTATTTACAAAGGACTCGGTCTTACTGTTGGATCTATTCAGCATGACATGGACGATGATGAACGTCGTGCTGTTTATGCGGCGGATATTACATTTGGAACAAACAATGAGTTTGGTTTTGACTATCTCAGAGACAACATGAAGTTTGAAAAAGGAGGGTTCGTTCAGCGTGAGTTGAACTTTGCCATCGTAGATGAGGTTGATAGCATTTTAATTGACGAGGCTCGTACGCCACTCATTATTAGTGGTCCGGCCGAGGAGGCAACCCGTCTGTATGGCCAAATCAATGCTCTTGTCGGCCCTTTGCTCAAGGAAATTGAGGGCGAAGTAGAGGTTCCGGTGAGCCCGGACGATTATATCGAGGGTGGAAAAGATAATATCAGCAAGAAAAATTATGAGTTTCTCATCGTTGATGAAAAGAGCAGAACGGTGAATTTGAAAGAAGTGGGTGTAGCTGAGTGTGAAAAAATTCTCCGGAAGGCCGATGTGCTCGCCCAGGGCGTGAGTTTGTTTGATATGGGTAGCATCACGCTTCTTCATCATGTTGAGCAGGCTCTTAAGGCACACGCTCTTTTTGAAAAAGATGTTGACTATGTTGTGAAGGATGATGAAGTGGTCATTGTTGATGAATTTACGGGCCGCCTGATGTCTGGTCGGCGCTACAGTGATGGCTTGCATCAAGCGCTGGAAGCCAAGGAGCGTGTCAAGGTTCAGGAAGAAAATATCACCTTGGCTACTATTACTTTTCAGAATTATTTTCGTCTTTACAGTAAACTCGCCGGGATGACTGGTACTGCAGATACCGAGGCCTCTGAGTTTTTGGAGATTTACAAGCTGCCTGTAATGTTAATTCCGACTAACAAAGATTTGATACGTCTGGAGCTTTCGGATCAGGTGTATCGAACTGAGAAAGAAAAGCTCGACGCCGTGATTTTGGAGATCGATGAATGCTACCAGTGTGGGCGGCCTGTTTTGGTCGGAACTACCAACATCGAAAAAAGTGAGCAGCTCTCTACCATTCTCCGAAGGGCAAAGATTCCTCACAATGTGCTTAATGCTAAAAATCATCAAAGCGAAGCCGAGATCATTGCACAGGCTGGTAGGAAAGGTGCCATAACGCTATCTACCAATATGGCTGGGCGCGGAACAGATATTCTCTTAGGCGGAAATCCTGAGTTCTTGGCAACCTCTGAAGTTGATGCGAATGAGGGGGCTGAATATGAGGCGGCATTCCTTAAATACACAGCCCAGACAGGAAAAGAGCATGATGATGTCGTTGCCCTGGGGGGGCTTCATGTCATTGCTACGGAAAGACATGAGAGTCGCCGAATCGATAATCAGTTGCGTGGACGCTCCGGCAGGCAAGGCGATCCTGGAAGTTCAAGGTTTTATCTCTCCCTTGAAGACGATCTGCTACGTATTTTCGGTTCGGATAGAATAAGCGGGATTATGGAAAAGCTTGGGATGGAGGAGGGCGTGCCTATCGAGGCGAAGATGGTTACGCGCTCTATCGAAGGTGCTCAGAAGCGTGTTGAGGCTCATCACTTCGAGATGCGTAAGCAAATTCTAAAATACGACGATGTGATGAACAAACAAAGAGAAATCATCTACCAGCTTCGAAAATCAATCCTTGAGGGAGCCGATATTTCAGAACAGGTCAAAGATGTGGCTGCTGGGGTTCTCGAGGACATGATGGATGTTTCTATGCCCGAATCCGAGCATTATGAAGAATGGGATTTGGAAGGATTTCTTATAGCATTCGAGCGGCAGTACGGCATTTCTGGAAGGCTGGATTCGAATGAAATAGTTTTTGAAGATCCTCAATGCAAAATCGATATCGAAGAAGAGACGCGGGATTTGGTCGTTGATAAACTCCATTCTCTTATCGAAGATGTGTATCAGATGAAGTATGGTGATTTCGAGGATGAGATGGTTCGAGAGCTTGAGCGCATGGTCTATCTCCAAATCCTTGACGCGCAGTGGAAGGATCATCTGACAGGAATGGAGCACCTCAAGGAGGGCATCGGTCTACGCGGTTATGCCCAAGTTGATCCTCTCAATGAGTATAAAAAAGAAGCTTTCGAGATGTTCGGGACGCTCAATGATCGTATTGACTCCGAAACGCTCCTCTACCTCTATAAATTAGATGTGAGGGATGAAGGGATTCAACTTGAGGAGCATGAGCGTGAGCAGGAAATTTATATGATGCACGACGATGTTGCTGCCTTTGATGATGGCTCTGCAGCTGCTGCTGTGAAGACACCCACTCCTGTTCGCCGAGAAACACCGAAGGTCGGGCGGAATCAGCCATGCCCTTGTGGAAGCGGGAAAAAATTCAAACATTGCTGCGGGCGATGAGAATATTTCGCTGCTTGCCAGTAGGATTCGTCTGTCTCTTTTTTTTGTTGTCCTCTGGGTGCGGCGGTGTGCCCCCTGTTTCTAAGCAGGGGAATACTACGAAAATCCCCCCAAAATCCCGTCACTTTATTATTGCTGGTTTCATAACTGACGAGGCGGGGATGCCTGTTGGCCAATTGCCAGTGCGAGTGTCATCCTCGAACGTATCCTTGCAGTCTGACCCAAGGTTTGAGTTAAAAAAAAGGAAACTTCTTGCCTCGGGGCTAACCGCCTCGGATGGTACATATCGTGTTTCCTTGCCTCTTCTGGGTGGAAGAAGGAAGTATTATTTGAGTTTTTATGAACGAGGTCTTTTTGATGAAGTCAAATATGCACGACCGAATCGAATCGATATTACCCAAAGAGTGACGAAAGGCAATTCATGGTTGTTTGATTTTAAACTCTCATTTCACGGTGCATGGTCAAAAGTGCAGGAAACCTTGAAGGCCCACCCTCCCAGTTCGCCCCGCGCAAATACTATACGCCGATTCGGTATTGCGGAGGAGATTCGCAAAGGTAAAGAAAATGGTGAAGTTTGGTGGTATTACTCGAAAGGTAAAAGATTTGATTTTGAGGGTGATAAAATAATCTCTGAAAAAAGCTTCCTGCCTATAATCAAGTAACATTACAGGTCGTACGTTAGTTTCCGTTGGCCTCCGCGTCCTCTATTACGGTGACGAAATCTGGAATAATTCTAAGTCTGATCTTTTCGCCGACATCGACACGAATATTCGGTTGAACATGAACTTTGAGTTCCTGCCCTTTTCCAATTTCTTCTAGTAATTTCACTTCGAGAATCGTGTAGTTTCCTCCATAACGTACCTGAATTACCTCTACTTGCAGTTGACCCTCGGGATCTATGGCGAAACTCTCGGGACGAATTGAGATAAACGCATCTGTCCCAAACCCTAGGCCGCGCATAGAAAGGCAAGGAACAGGGCCGATCGAAGTCATTATTTCGTCGTATCCCGAATCGAGAACTATTCCAGGAAGGATGTTGGTCTGTCCTACAAAGCGAGCGACATATTCCGTAATGGGAAATTGATAAATCTCGCGAGGAGTCCCTATTTGCTCTATTTGGCCGCGATTCATCACCATGATGCGATCAGCCATGAACATTGCTTCTTGAGGGTCATGGGTGACCATGAGAGCTGTTGTGCCGGTCTTTTTAAGTGCTGAGAGTGTTTCTTCGCGAATTTGAACTCGGAGGTTAATGTCGAGGCCAGAGAACGGTTCATCCAACAAGACGAGTTCAGGCTGTGGTGCCAGTGCACGTAGAAGAGCGACCCGCTGTTGCTGTCCCCCTGAGAGCATATGCGGATAAGCATCTGATAAATCAGAAATGCCCATTTCTCTCATCGTATCTCGAACTAAACGTATTCGCTCTTTTGATGGTTTGGGTAATCCGAAGACGATGTTCTCGAATATTGTGAGATGGGGAAAAAGTGCAAAATCCTGAAACATAAGTCCAACGCCACGTTTTTCCGGGGGAACTTGAAGTCCCTCATCAGAGTTCGAGACTGTGGTGTCTCCAATATGAATGTTTCCTTGCTGTAAAGATTCAAGGCCTGCAACCAATCTAAGTAGCGTGGTTTTTCCACATCCCGAAGGGCCGATCAGACAGATAAATTCCCCGAACTCAATTTTCATACTAGCGCCACGGATGACGCGGTTATTGCCGTAAGCATGGTGGATGTTCTTCAGGTGTAATCCACTCAAAGCCTTATCCTTTCTTCGCTATAGTGTCTAGGCCGTGTGTTTCGTATAGTCGCGCTTAGGAGAATAACCGGAAGTATGCCTGCTGCAACTATCGCCAGTGCTCCAAGGGCGCTTTCTTCCAAAAGTTCATCAGAGGCGAATTGATGAACATGAGTCGCGAGAGTCCCATAATTGAAGGGTCTCAAAATCAACGTCATGGGCAATTCTTTCATTGTGTCAACAAACACCAGTATAGCGGCTGTAAGTATATTTCCTTTCAAGATCGGAAAATGAACACGGATAAGAGTTCTTGTTGGACTTAGCCCAAGTGTGCGCGCGGCACCGTCCATGTTTGATGTGATTTTCGAAAGGCCCGCTTCGGCGGTTCCAAAAGAGAGGGCAAGAAAACGAACCAAGTAGCCGTATGTGATGGCGATGATTGTTCCACTAAATAAAAATCCTGTCGGTATGCCAAAAACGGATTCCGAAATGTTGTTTAAAGTTGAGTCGGCTCGTGAGAGGGGAATAATGACGCCAACAGCAAGGACTGCGCCTGGTATGGCATATCCGATGCTTGCGAATCGAGTAGCAGCCAATACGACCCAATTGCCACTTAATCTGACGCCATATGCCAGAAAAAGTCCGAGTATAGTGGCGATTGTGGCGCTGAGAGACGAAAGTACCAAACTATTTCGGGCATAGAGTAGAAAATTTGCCGATAAGCTTTCCTCGTAAAATTGAGTTGCATATACGAGCAATACGCCAGCAGGGATTAAAAAACCAAGTGCTATTGGAAGCAGGCAGGAGAGAAAGGCAAGAAAGGATTTGCCTCGCGTAAGAGAATAGCTGGAAATGGGATTGTATTTTGAGGCGGTTTGGTAATTTTGCTGTTTGCGACGTGAATACCTTTCAATGCCAACTAGTGACAGGACAAACGCAAGGGATGCCGTAGCCAATTGGGCGGCCCCAGGCGCGTTGTTCATATTAAGCCATACATCGTAAATGCCTGCTGTCAGGGTTTCGATTGAGAAAAAATCTACGATACCAAAATCATTTAGAGCTTCCATCAGTACTAGGCTCACACCGACAACTACAGCTGGTCGT
Source organism: Nitrospinaceae bacterium (assembly GCA_018669005.1). Classification (NCBI taxonomy): domain Bacteria; kingdom Pseudomonadati; phylum Nitrospinota; class Nitrospinia; order Nitrospinales; family Nitrospinaceae; species Nitrospinaceae bacterium. Next base: position 25,604 of record JABJAL010000115.1, on the reverse strand, counting down.
GCAAGCGGAAGCGCTATCTGGAAGAAAGCGCGCCATGGACCTCGCCCAAGGGTGCGACATGCCTCCAGGACGGAAATTGATTGCTGAAGGAAAGCGATTCGAGCGAGAAGGTAGACGTAGGGATATAGGGAGAGTGTCATCATAATGATGGCACCGCCGAGCGAGCGTATTTCGGGGAACCAGTAGTCTCGCCCAGACTTCCAGCCAAAAAAATCGCGTAACGTCGTTTGGACAGGTCCTGCGAATTCAAGGATGTCTGTATAGACATAAGCGACCACATAGGCGGGTATGGCAAGTGGGAGGAGAAGGGCCCATTCAAATGCTCGTCTGCCCGGAAAATTACATAGGGTGACGAGCCAAGCGGTTCCTGTTCCGATTGTGGCAGTGCCTATTCCAACGCCAATCATCAACAAGAGAGTTGTCCGTATGTAGCGAGGGAGAACAGTGGAGACCAGGTGATACCAAATGTCATTGCTTGGGGATAGCGCAAGGAGCAGGACCGAAATGATAGGTGCGGCAACTAAAGCGGCGATTGTTAGTGTGCCGGCAGTCCATAAGTCAGTTGGAAGCGAGGTGAAAATCCGACGAGTCAGGGCAGGGTTATTTGTTGTAGCAATCATTTAATCGCCCCATGTCGCACTCGCCGTGAAAAAAATGCTCGGGTGAATTGTTCACCCGAGCATTTTTTGGTGTTTGGCAACTAATTTCCTGAAGTCTTTTTGAAATTATTAAAGTCGACCAGGTCAACTAATTTTGATGCCGTTTTTCTGTGCTTTGCGACAGTTGCCAGGCTGACCGTGTCTGCCTTGAATTCACCCCACGATTTAACAAGTGGATGGACGGCGACTCCGGCTTTTAGTGGATATTCGAAATTTTGTCCCGCGTAGAACTGTTGTGCATGGTTGTCACTGAGGAATTCAAGTAATTTGATAGCATTAGCAAGATTTCGTGCCCCTTTGGTGATGGCACCTCCACTTACGTTAACGTGTGTTCCTCGATCATTTTGGTTTGGGAATACGATTCTGATAGAGGCGGCCCATTTTTTCTGCGCGGCCTTTTTCTTATTTGTCTGCATTTTCCCCATGTAATAGGTGTTGGCAATTCCGATGTCGCACTGGCCAGTATAAATCGCTTTTGCCTGGGCACGGTCGTTGCCGCTGGGTTTGCGAGCTAAGTTTGCTTGTAGGCCTTTGAGCCATTTGCGTGTGAAAGCCTCTCCTTTGTGCGTGATAATTGATGCGAATAGCGAAATGTTGTAGGTGTGTTTGCCGGAGCGAACACAGATGCGGCCACGGAGTTCGGGTTTTGTCAGGTCTTCATATGATGTTACTTGGCCGGGCTCTATCCTGTCCTTACTTACGAAAAGAACACGCGCTCGCATAGTTAATCCAAACCAATAACCATCGGGATGGCGGTAAGCCGCAGGGATGTTTTGTTTGAGGCTTTTTGATTTGACAGGTTGAAGAACCCCAGCCTCGGTCAAGTCGTTCAAGCTGCCAATATCGGAAGTCAATACAGCGTCCGCAGCGCCTGGGGTTGCCTTGATTTTTTCAAGTATGCCCTTTTTGGCGAACATGATATTGACCTTGATCCCAGTGTTTTGCGTAAATTTATTGAGGATAGGTTTTATCAAAAATGGCTGGCGATAAGAGTAGAGGTTAACTTCGCCGGCGGCCTCTGTAATCCCTGGGTTGAATACGGCCATGCCGCTAGAGACGAGCAAGGATAGTGAGCAACCAAATAACAGGATCATTCTTTTCATGATTCACCTCCCATGGGTGATTGCTCTCCTCCGGTTTGCTTGCACGGTTTAAAAATTAAAGTCTGTGCTGGCTAGGAATCGCGCGTTGACTAGTATTTAAGGCTCTAAAAGCCCTCGTCGGTAAGTCCTATTTTTTAAGAATTAGTTTCCCGTTGCGGGTTTTTCCAGGGTGTACGCCTCATCTTGGTGACGGATTATCGCAGAGCGGCTTGCCCCGAATAACTCACTTGATTCAATAATTGGCTGGTCGTTGAATCGATAGCCGATACATATGATGGCGGTGGGGGACGGCTGTGTGACTTGATTCATCAGCTAATTCTCCTTTGGCGAATGTTTGCGACGCCTGAATTGAGTGCCACATGTCGCACATAAGAGTTTGTCGCCATATCGTATGTAATATCAATCATTTAACGGTTGTTTCCTGTCGCTGTAGCCGCCTGTTTGTAGCGCTGGCTGAAATGTATCGAATTTGAACACCTATTAGTCTGGTAATACCCCCAACTCCTGGAGGCCCGTGTCTTTGACGTCCGCATCGTTGACATTAACGTCCTGGGCGCTCACGTCACAGTGATAAGTACAGGTAGGGCAGTTGTCCTCGCTCTCACAGGAGCGCCTAAAGGCGCGAAAAGCCTCAAGGGCCTCCTGGTGGTTCCGATCCTCAAAAAAACGCAGCAAATCGAGAAAGCGGTCCATCGAATTGGCGCTCACATAGTGCTCCATCAAGCAGGCGTCGGCGAGGGCCTGTTTTTCCTCAATCCCTAATATTTCCATGAGAAACTCAAGCAAGATGGCAAATTTTCCCGATACGCTTTTCGCCTGGGCGCGTCCTTTTTCGGTGAGGAGGATGCTTTCGTATACCCGATGATCCACCAAGCCCGAGGTGCGCAATGTTTTGAGGGCCGCAGAGACAGCAGATTTCGCAACTCCAAGACTCTCGGCAATGTCTGTGACGCGGGCGTAGCCCTTCTCCTCCTGAAGGTCATATACCGATCGGAGATAGTGCTCGAGGCTGGGTGAAAGCTCGCCTTTTCCTTTTGACATCAGGGTCGGCATGTCTGCTCTCCAGTTGTTTGAGGAGGATATCTCGATCAAACATTGTTAATCTAAATTAACATTGTTCGTCTGTCAATAGAAAACAGGATAAATTCGTCAGAAATTTTATTGAAGGAAATTTGGGATATTACGACTGAATCAAAAACCAAAGCGCCCTGGCAGAGAATCAATAAAATTTAGCTGATTGTGTGTGTCTATTCCTTTGGCCGAGGTTGCAGGATTTGATTTTCGCCTAATCTTTTATTCTTTTTGTTATAATGACTTGAGACGTTTTTCCTAATGATGTTCTTTAGGTTTATTAGGCCGCCTCCTTTTCCCTCTTTAATCCGTTTTCCTTTGCCCCTCCAGTTCTCAATTTTCCTGCGCGGCGCCCGCGACAGGGGGCCGGATGGAATACCTCTGCTCTCTATCAGGTGCACCACCGCCGGGCCGAGCCATGTTTTACTTTCAAATCTGACGGGAACGCGATACCGGTCGGCTGTGACGTAAACCCATGCGCTTCCAAAGCTGTTGAGATAATCATTGCCGATAAATTCGGGCTTTATGACAAGGGTGCTGAGGGGGCCCCAAAGAGTTTCCGTTTTCTCAAGGCCGATAACGCTTAGGCGAACAGGGTAGAGTTTTTTGTTGTGAAATACCCTGATAACGGTTTTTTGAGAGGGTCTTAGTTTAGCTGTCCGCACCTTGTAGAGGCCGCCCAGAAGATCCTTCACGGGGCCGGGCAGCTCATAATAACGAGGCGGCCGGCCTGGCCTGTTGTAGGAGGCCCTGCCATTTTTGAAAACATTCCATCTTCGGGCTCGATAGCGCCCCTCGTGTTGAGATGTTTCGATGCGGAGGCTGTTTAGATTCAAATCATCCGAATAGCTCGTAACCTCATCGTTCACCTTAATTAAGCGCCTAAGTATTCCGACAGTTTTCAGGCGTCCATGAAAGCGGAAAACATTGTTGCCCTGCCACCTCAGAGGGCCATCAACGCTAATGCGTGTTGTCGCGATAGCTAGCCCGAGCCATTTAATTTGATATTTGAGGCTTTCCCCCTTTTGGAAGGCAAGAGTTAGGGGCGGCTCCAGGCCATCTGCCGGTATAGGTGATGCCAGTAGACTGAGCGTCAATGCGAGTGCGTAAAAAAATGTTACTGGGAGGGCGGCTTTCATTTTTGCAAATACACCTGAACGGCGCCCCGTGCTCCGGCCCATTCGCCGAGGTCGCCAAATTCCACGGAAGTGGAGGTGTGGGCCGCGTCGTAGGCCTGTTTTTCCCACGCACGCCTCGCGGGCTCATATAATAAATCGCCAGCGCCACAAAGCCCCCCAGCCAGAACAATTATTTCAGGATTCAACAGGTTCATTAAATTCGCGATGCCAATGCCGAGAAAGGTGGCCGCATTTTCCCATAAGGCACGGGCTTGTGCATCACCCTCGATCGCTAGTTTTGCCAGAGAGTGGGGAGCAAAATCACAAAGTGCTGCGATGGGTGAATCTGGTGCCGACCGCGCCAGTTGTTCCGCGTCCCTGGAAAGTGCCCATGCGGATATGAAGGCCTCAAGGCACCCCCTTGCACCACAATGGCAAAGGGGGCCATCGGCTTGAACACAAATGTGGCCAACTTCTGCCCCGATTCCGGCAGCCCCTTCCCATAGTTGTCCGTTAATGATGAAACCGCCCCCAATTCCGGTTCCGAGGGTGAGGAGAAACATGCTCTTGGCGTGTTGGCCCGCGCCCGAAAAATATTCACCCAGAGCGGCCGCGTTCGCATCGTTCATGATGTGCATAGGAACACCATCGAGATCGTTCTTAATGCGGGCCTTGAGATCGATCCCGTTCAGAATTGGAATGTTGGGTGAGGTGATGATTCGGCCAGTGGCGGTATCGATGAGGCCGGCGGCGCCGATGCCCAGGCCGTATAATTCTCCATCTCGGGAAAGATTTTTTATTGTGGTGTGCACGGCGGCGATGATGGCATCAAGCGATTCATCAGCTTTGGAGGGATTTTTGAATTCAGCTTCAGGTGTTCCGTTGTATGAAAATCGGGCTCCCTTTATTTGGGTGCCGCCCAAATCGAGGCCGATATAATAGCCGTTTGCGGTAGTGCCGCTCACGGTCAGATCACCTCAGCTTGTATTACCCGGCCTTTGCTCTCTTTGGCCCCGAACGGATATCCGGCGCAGAGGATAGCGTACTCGCCTTCGCTCGCTAGGGTTTCTGCCAAAATTCGTTCACGGATTGCGAGCAGCATTTTCTCCAAGGGCAGACGGCGGGAAATTTTCCAGGGGATCACGCCCCAAGAAAGAGCTAGCCGACGAATGGCTTGATCCGATGTACTAAGGGCAATTACATATTGCCTCGGACGGTGACGTACTATTCGCCGTGGGGTGTCGCCCGAGTCCGTTGGGCTGATGATTAATGGCGCATTAAGCTCCCGGGCGAGCTCTACCGTGGAGTGGGCAATTGCGTAGGCAAGATTAGTGCTCGTGATTTGATCGCGGCGCCGCCTGGGGCCTTCAAACAACGAGGGGACACTTTTCTCCGTTGATTCCGCGATGCGGGCCATCATCCGGATGACTTCAGTGGGATGTTTGCCAACGGAAGTCTCCTCGCTGAGCATCACTGCATCGGAGCCGTCAAGGATTGCATTGGCCACATCGCCGGCCTCAGCACGGGTGGGACGCGCTGCCTCGACCATCGACAAAAGCATTTCTGTTGCCGTGATGACGGGTTTCCCATGCTCGTTTGCACAGGCAATTATTTTTTTCTGGGCCAGTGGGACTTCCTCAAGCGGGAACTCTATCCCCAAATCCCCACGGGCAACCATCGCACCATCGGTGGCCTCGATGATTTCCTCTAAATTTTTTACGGCTTCTGTTTTTTCCATTTTTGCGATAATCGGGATGTTGGCTTTATGGCGTCTCATTTCGAGGCGGCACAGTTCAATATCGCCTGCAGAGCGAACAAAGGATAGACCGATGAAATCAACGCCTTGTTTGATGCAAAAGGCCAGATCTTTTTTGTCTTTTTCGGTTAGCGCCGGAATGTTGAGAGGGGTGTCCGGCATATTAAGGCCAGCATTGTTTTTGAGTGGCCCACCGATAATGACCTGACAGACGACCTCATCCTCGCCCGTTTGTGTAACCTCAAGCTGGAGTTTGCCGTCCCAAATCATGACCCGATCGCCCAGTCGAAGTTGAGGGATGAGTTCGGGCCTGTTCACAGATAAAATTTTCGAGGTGCCAACTCTTGTCTGAGAAGTAAAGGTGACACTTTGGCCCTCTTTAAGGGATGCATCGGAGCGCACTTTTCCGAGGCGAAACTTGGGGCCACCCAGATCTGCGAGAATGGCTATAGGGCAATTTTCTTCTTTGGATAGTTTTCGAATTTTGCCGATGGTCGCCCGGTGTTCAGGGTGGGTGCCATGCGAAAAATTGAGGCGGGCTACGTTCATTCCGGCGCGAATCATGGCCCGCAAAGTCTTTGTTTTTCGGCTAGCGGGTCCTAGTGTGCAAACAATTTTTGTTCGGCGCATAACGGGTTTAGTTGTCCTTGTCGTTCGGGTTTTCTTGGCAATCAAAAAAGCCGGTAATGCCCGATTGGTAAGGGTATTGCCGGCGTCTGTTTCACCTCTGTGGCGAGAAGCTTGGTATGAATGACAATTATTCGAATATGCCGGTATTGGGAATAAAGGATTTGACGAGTCGATTGGCCGGAGGGGTTATTCGCACGTGTGCTCGCTTAAGGAATTCGATTTTTGAGAAATAACTTTCGGCCTGGGAGTGTGTGTCGTCGGTGTCGATGAGAAGGGAGATGCCACCGACCATGGGGGGCGCTTTTCCAAATACTTTTTTATAGTCTTCCATGACGTTGCGCTCTTCGGTGATCCATTCGTTCAGGCGGTTTTTTCCGCTTCGGACGACTATGTAGTGGACCATTGGATTGCGGCGGTTCCGCATCACGGTTCCGACAGGGACACTTGTTTCCCAGACATAAGCCAACAGTTGGCTGTTAATCATACTCGGGAAGCGGGGGAATACGACATAGATGCCTGCTGCCTGATCGTCTTTGTTATTAACCCTGGCGTCGGCATCTTTGGGAAGTTTGGTCACTTTCCAGCGCCATTTGAGAAGAGGATATTTTTGAAGGTCGAGTTTGATGTCTTTGTAGATGCTGACGGATGCAACTTTGCTGCGAAGCCGAATAATATTTTTTCCTTTTTCCTTCATTACTTTTATATCAGGCTCGCCTTGCCATATTCTCAGCTTCCAGCCCTTTGGCAGGCCATTGGCCTGGGTGGTTATTTTTCGGTTGGAGCCGCCGCGGAAGATAACCGAGTCTTCTGCGCCTTCCGCTAAATTTTGGGATAGCGATAGAAGCACGACTGCCAGGAAGGCACAAAATACGGATCGGACCCACAATGCTCGCGAGCCGGACATAAGAACCTCGTAAAGGGCGGAAATCAACATCTATAAAAAATTAGAGTAACTAAAGTCTAATTTAACCAGCGAGCAACACGACAAGATCCATCACGTTCGTTCCGGTTGGGCCTGTCGAAATTAACTCCCCACAGCTACCGAAAAACTTATGGCTGTTATTCTCACTTAAAAATGATCCGGGGTCAATACCTTGTTTTTTAGTAATTTGCAGGGATTTCGCGTCGACAAGCGCGCCTGCCGAAGGGGTTGGTCCATCTTTTCCATCGCTCCCGGCGGCAAGAAGGCAGAAGTGCTTTTCATTATTGATGTTATCTAGGAAAGATAGGGCTAATTCCTGGCATCTGCCGCCCAGGCCACCTCCCTTTACGACTACTGTGGTTTCCCCGCCGAGGAGGATGCAGGCTGGTGGGCGGGTGGGGGCTCCTTCCGTTTGGATGGCGTCTGCGATGCCGGCCAGGAATTTGCCCACCTCTCTGGCCTCGCCTTGCATGCGGCGGGTGAGGATAAATGGCCTAAATCCACGGCGGCGGGCCTCTGCGGCAGCGGCCTTCAAAGCCGCGTCGTTGTTTGCCACGATGAAATTGTGGACGTGCCCGAATACGGGGTCCGAGGGCTCGGGGGTGTCGGCAATTTTACCTGCCGCGCCGTTTTCTATGAGTTTGCGTACATTGTCCGGGATGGCTCGCCACACGCCGTAATGCTTCAGCTCCCGCCTCGCATCGGCAAAGGTGGTCGGGTCCCCGCAGGTGGGGCCGGATGCGATGACGTCAAAGGGATCTCCCACGACGTCTGATATGGCGAGGGTAACGAGGCGGGCCGGGTGGGCGCGTTGTGCAAACTGGCCACCCTTGAGGCGGGAAAGATGCTTGCGAACGCAATTGAGGGCCTCGATTGGAGCGCCCGCTTTGAGAAGGGCCTCGGTGGTCTGGCGTTTGTCTTTGAGCGTGATGCCTTGGGCGGGTGCGGGCAGAAGGGCCGAGCCGCCTCCCGAGAGGAGGCAGATAACCAGGTCATCCTTGCCCGCATCATCAAGCAGTTTGCCGATTCTTTTGGCCGCTTTGATGCCTGCGGCATCGGGAACGGGGTGGCTCGCCTCGATGATCTCCACGCGCTGGCATGGTACGGCATGGCCCTTTTGGGTGACGAGAATGCCGCCATCGATTCGGCGGCCGAGTATTCGCTCAAGGGCGCGGGCCATATGAGCGCTGGCCTTACCGGCTCCCGTTACGATGAGCCGCCCGTTGGCGGGAAGCTTGAAGCGCCGCTTGCCGATTTTGAGGCGCTCGCCTCGGCGCGTGCCGGGGCTTGTGGCGGGGCCTGTGGCTCCCCTCATTTTTTCGATGTCCACGAAGGCGGGTATCGCTTTTTTGGCACGGACCGAATCGAGCCCGGCCCTGAATATGGCTTTTGCGTCAGCCCGGAGAGCGGGGGCGCTGCGGCGAGTGGCCATGGATGTCTCTCTCATCCTTTATGAGACAGAGGGGCACCTTTGTTATAGGCATCCTTGACGCTGGGGACCGGCTTCTTTAGCCTCGCGCTTAATCTCGTGTTCGAGTGATTAGGCGCGCCACCCAAGCAGGGGCGGGTCCGGATGCATCTAGACTAACTGATTCCGGCGCTGTTGAGATAGTATTTGCGCCAAGTTTTTACGTTCTTGCCTAGAGGCATCTCTTTTTGCTTTATTGCAGGAGTTTCCTTTGATTCGTGTGGGCGTGATCGCCAATCCACAATCGGGCAAGGACATTCGTCGCCTGGTGGCGCTGGCAACATCATTCAGCAATCATGAAAAATTGCTTATCGTCCGGCGGGTGCTTGCGGGCCTTGAGGCGGCAGGTGTCGATGAGGTGGCTATCCTCGATGACGCAGGCTCCCTTGGGCGTGCGGCAGTTGAGGCCTTCGGCAAAGGAAGCGCTGGAAAGAGAACAAAAGTTCGGCTCTGTAGCGTCGAGGCGCGAGGTGAATCTGAGGACACAACACGAGCGGCTTCAAAAATGACGGAGGAGGGCGCTGCCTGCATCGTCGTGTTGGGCGGTGATGGCACGAGTCGGGCCGCGGCCAAAGGCTGCGGGCGCTGCCCCTTGGTGCCGCTTTCGACGGGGACGAACAACGCGTTTTCCCAAAACTGGGAGGGCACGGTGGCAGGACTTGGGGCCGGATTGTACGCCATGCGGCCAAGGCGCTATTCAAAAGAGGTGGCAGTCTCCAAGCGCCTGGTGGTTCATCTTAAGGGTGGCAAGGATATTGCGCTTGTGGATCTGGCGATAATTAATGAATCCTTTGCCGGCTCGCGGGCCGTATGGGACACAGAGCGCATTCATGCCCTCGCCCTCACGCGGTGCGAGCCAGGCGGGCTTGGTCTCTCTGCCCTGGGGGCCAGCCTTGATCCCATTACGACAGATGAGCCCGAGGGTCTCTGGATTGAATTTGCCCCCCGGGGCGCAAAGGGCAAGACGATTCTCTCTCCTGTGGGACCCGGTTTGCTCCAGCAGGCGCGCGTGGGGCGGGTGCGGCGAATTGCTCCGGGCGAGCGGGTTGAAATCACCAGCGAGGGCAACCAAGTGCTCGCTTTTGATGGGGAGAGGGAATATGTCCTCTCAAGTGGTGAGGGGTTTGAGGTTGAACTCGACAGCAAAGGCCCTAGGGTCCTGAATATTCCCTCGGTGTTGAAAATCGCCGCGCAGAGAGGGCACCTGTCCAATCTTTAAGAAAAGGCTTGAATGTTTCTTTAAAAAGAAGTAAGAAGAGCAACGTAAATATTTGAATAGTAAATAGTTAATCTGAATTTCTCGTGCCTGTGAGGTGCGGGAAGCTCTCATGGTGCGGGAAGCTCTCATAATACTCTTGACTATTATGAGAGTTGGAAATATTTTTATTCGTCTTGTGAAATCATGGGTTCGGGCGAAGTATGGAACTTTTGTTCGTCTAAGAGACACGCTTTAAATAAGAACTCCCGCTTCTTTTGAGCGGCGGCTCTTCTCGGGCCCTCAAAATGTGGCGTTTTTTTAGGTCGATTTGTTTTGGTGGTTATATGGTTTTCCGGCCCGATTTTGGGCATGTGGTTGAAGGAGAACACTGTTGATTGAAGTCGAAGGTCTGACAAAGTTTTATGGAAATTTACCCGGAATCCAGGATATCAGCTTCAAGGTTAAGGAAGGGGAAATCCTGGGATTTCTAGGGCCCAATGGCGCCGGAAAATCCACGACCATGCGGATCTTGACCGGCTTCTTGCCCCCCACCTCGGGAACGGTCAGGGTCGATGGCTTCGATGTCACCGAAAATCCCCTGGAAGTTCAAAAACGACTTGGTTATCTCCCCGAAAACAATCCGCTTTATTTGGAAATGACGGTCTTGGCCTATCTTGATTTTGTCGCCTCGGTGAAGAAGATGCGCGGGGGCGATAAATCCGCGGCCATAGAGCGCGTGGTTGCTGGATGTGGACTGACAAACGTCGCATCTCGAATCATTGGTCACCTCTCGAAGGGATATCGTCAGCGCGTGGGGCTTGCACAGGCTTTGGTCAACGATCCGCCCGTTCTCATCATGGATGAGCCGACATCGGGCCTAGACCCGGCTCAGATAATTGAGATTCGAGATCTGATCCGGGAGCTAAAGGGAAATCACACGATTATCTTGAGCACCCACATTCTTCCTGAGGTCAACGTGATTTGCGATCGCGTTGTGGTTATCCATCAGGGAAGGGTGGCAGCCGAAGGCTCGCTTGATGCCCTGGCGATGGATGCCCAGGAGTTCAAGGTTATACGGGTTTCGGCGCTTGGTGACGCGGATGCCTTAAAGAGTGGGCTTTCCGCCGTCGGCGGGGTCAAGGCCGTGAATATAAAAGATACCGACTCGGGCAGTGAGGTTCATCTCGAAGTCCAGGCGGATAAAGACGAAGACATTCGCGCGGAACTGGCAGGAGCCGTTTCCGCCGCTGGCGGGCGCCTCACTGAACTCTATCAAGAGAGAATCACTCTTGAGGATACTTTCGTCAAAATAATCGGTGGCGAGCAACGAAGCGGCGAGGAGGCTGCCCATGTATAACATCTGGCTGATTTGCCGACGCGAGCTGTCATCGTTTTTCTTCTCGCCCATTGCCTATGTGATTCTCGCTGCATGGACGCTTCTTTTGGGTGTTTTTTATTCCGGCTCGTTTCTCAACTATGCGGTTATTTCTTTGCAGATCATGCGGAACCCCCAGGCCGCCGCGCGTCTTAACCTGACGCCGACTTCGGCGATTCTTGGACCGGTGTTCTCTAGCACCACCGTCATTCTCCTGTTTGTTATTCCATTGTTGACGATGCGTCTTTTCAGCGAGGAGAAGAAACAGGGGACGATGGAGCTTATCCTGACTTATCCGCTGCGCGACATCGAGGTGTTGTTGGGCAAGTATCTTTCGGCAATCCTCTTGTACGTCATCATGCTGGCACTGACGTTCATATACCCTGCAATCTTGGCTGCTTTCGTCGCTGTTGATTGGAGCGTTGTAGGGGCCAGCTATCTCGGTTTGTTTTTGATGGGTAGCGCCTTTATGGCGGTGGGGGTTTTTGCCAGCTCTCTTACGTCGAACCAAATTGTGGCCGCCATGATCGCTTTCATGGTCTTACTTGCGAGTTTCGTGCTTGATTTTCTTTCGGTGTCGTCGGGACCGTTTATCAGTGGACTGTTGCGCCATTTGTCACTCGGTCTTCATCTACGCTCTTTCATTCAGGGTGTAATCGACACGCGGGATATTGTCTTTCTGGTGAACGTCAATGTTTTATGTCTTTTCCTGGCGATGCGTTCCCTTGAATACTATAAGTGGAGGGGATAGGCGCCGTGGATAATAAAAGCTCGAATCTTTACATTCTCATTGCTGGCGTGGCGCTGATTTTAGTCAGCTTATTGGCTTGGGCGCTTCAAGACCCCATTAGCGGGGTATCCCTCTGGGGTTATATCGCCCTCGGGATTGGTGTCATCTCCCTTGCCTTTGGTATCTGGGAGTCGCGGCACGGACTGGTGGGTGGCGTCCGAAGAAAGTCTACGCGGACGGGGATCCAGGTGGGTGCGATGGTTATCATCGTTCTGGGTATCCTGATCGTGGTTGAGCTTGTTTCAATCAAGCACAACGTTCAGTGGGACGTGACGCCGGGCAAATTCTTCTCGCTATCTCCGAAGACACTTCAAATCCTCGCAAAGCTTGATCAGGAGAAAAAACAGATTGAAATACTCTCGTTCACGGCGAAAGTGCAGAACGAGGGTGTTAAGAAAATACTTGAGCAATACACGCGCCGCTCGAAAATGGTGAAGTTTCGTTTCGTTGATTTGGATACTTCGCCAAGGAGCGCAAAGAAATATGGCGTGGATGCCTATGGCACGATTGTCGTTGTTCATAAGTTGCCCGGTGGTGAAAAAAAGGTGGCCAGTGGTGCAGGCAAGGCCGGGGACAAGAAAAAGAAGGATTTTCGCTCGGAGAAATTTTATGATCTTTCCGAGAATTCCATTGCCAACGCTATCCTCAAGACGGTTCAAACGAGCCAGAAGCGGATCTATTTCTTGACGGGCCACGGGGAGCGTCAGTTTGTTGGTCGTGGCCGGGAGCTTATGGCGTCGCTTGCGACGAATATGCGTGATGATAACTATAAAGTGGAGGAGCTTTTTCTTCTCCGCAAGAAGGGTGTTCCCGAGGATACGAATCTTCTCGTTGTAGCGGCGCCAAAAAAAGACATAGAAGAGGCCGAGGCTGGATTTATTGACGCCTACTTGAAAAAAGGCGGGAGGCTACTTGTTTTTCTTGAGCCCGATTCGCCTCGTGGGCGTCTTACGGACTTGTTGGGACGCTATGGTGTTGATACGCCGGAGTCTTTCGCCATTGACCCCCGGGCTGTTCAGTTCGCCTTGGTGGGCGGAAATGAATTGACGCCCTTTGTCTCGCAGTATGGCATTCACGACATCACCAAGCAGATGAAGGGGCTGGCGACGATGTTTCCCACGGCCCGAAGAATTTCGGAGAAGACGAAGCCGGGCAAGGGAATATCTGTAGAAACGCTCGCCAAAACTGGGCCCGGCAGCTTCACCGTCAGTCGTATCGAGGTGAAGAAGAACCAGGTTGCCTATGATCCGGCCACGAAAAAAGACGGACCGGTATCACTTGGGGTGGCCGTGACGGTGGATCTGGCGAAACTTGGCGCTAAGAATGGGAAAAGCGCACCACCATCTGCAGGTAAAAAAGAAAGTAAGAAAGAGGCTCGGCTCGTTGTGTTTGGCGATGTTGATTTTGCGAGCGATGCCTACATCGGGGCCCAGGGCAACGGGAACTTGGTGCTCAATTCGGTCAACTGGCTAAGCGGTGAGAAAGCGCTCGTCTCTATTCGAGCAAAACGGCGCACCGGCGAGCCGCTTCTTCTCTCCGGCGGGCAGGGGCGTTTCGTTCAACTGTTCACTGTTTGGCTGATGCCTCTGTTTATGATTCTGCTGGGCGCCGCCGTCTACGTGCGAAGAAGACAACTACGGTGAATTTCAAGAAAAATCTCATCCTATTGGCGGCTTTTCTGGTTGCCGCAGGCGCCTACTATCTCTACGACGTGAAGTGGGCCGGCGAGAAAAAGGCCGAAGAGGAGCGAAAAGCCAAGTTTCTAAAGGGCGTGAAGCCAGAGCTCTTGATGCGTGTCTCCCTCCAGAGAAAAAAAGAGCCCTTCCAGGTTATTCGGGCCGAGAAAGTATGGCGTTTCGTTAAGCCGGTTGATGCGCAGATGGATGAGGACCAACAAGAGATCGTTCTCAAGGCCGCCGCAGGCCTCAAGCCCGGTCGCAAGCTTGGCAAGGTGGCCGACATTTCGGAATTTGGCCTCGACACCCCGGAGATAACCCTCATCTTGGGCGTCAAAGGCGAGAGCGATGTTTCCCTGCAAATCGGCGATATAACGCCCACCCGTGAGTTTCGCTACGCATCGCTGAAAAGCAATAAATCCCACATCTTTACAATCAAAATCTCGGATATCGCTAAAATAAACAAATCGGTTTTTGAATTGCGAGACCGCTCTATCGTTGCCGTCAACACGGACAATGTGCAACGTATTGTCGTCGAGCCCCGGGAGCAGGTGTCTTTTTCCGTGGCGCGCAAGGACAAAGAAAATTGGGAAATGCTCGTACCCATCAAGGATGCCGCCGACAACTCAGAGTCTGATTCCATCCTCACGACGCTTCGGTGGCAAAAAGCCTCTCGATTCGTGAAAGAGGACCCAAAGGCCGAGGATCTGGTTGCCTACGGCCTCGATAAGCCGGTTTATACGGTGCGCCTTTTCATGGACAAGGAGGGGAAGAAGACGGACGGCCTCCATATGGGCATGACGACCGAGGGCACGGTCAAGGACGCGCGGGGTAGAAAGAAAAAGGCGGTGCTTCATTACGTCCGCAGAGTGTCGGGCGGCCCGGTGATGCTAGTTGCGGATGATGTCCTTAAAAATTTACCCAAGGCGCCGTTCAATCTTCGCAAGAAAAATGTCATCGATTATGACGTTGACCACATCACGCGTCTGAAAATTGAAAATCCCATTGTGACTCTCGACATCAAGCGCCTGGCGAAGAAGAAATGGGATATGAAAATATCCAGGCCAAATGGCGAGTCTGTCAGCATGCCAGCGCGACATAAACATGTTGACGACGTTCTTTGGGACATCAAATGGGCCAATGCCGTTGAGTTTGTAGACGCGCCCAAGAAGGCGGATATGGCGAAGTATGGTCTTGCCCCGAAGGCGGACAATCGGGTGAGCGTATGGATAAAGAAAAAAGAGGACGGCCCTGAGGTGAAGCGAAGCTTCACGCTCGGCCCCTTGGTGGATGATAAAAAAACTTTCGGCCGCATGGATGAGCAAAAAAGGCTTTTTGCTTTCTCGAAAAAGAATTTTTACAACATCCTGAGAGGTGGGTTTTATCTCAGTGATCGGCGCCTGACGAAATTCGATGAAGACGAGGATATCTCTAAAATCACCTTGAATTTTTCCACTGGCAAGGAAATGGTGTTCCGCCGAAACGGCGCGGAGTGGGATACTGAAAAGCCCGCCGGGAAAAAGGCGAATGGCAGCAAGTTGAATAGCTTGGTTGCCATGCTCAAGGAGCTTGAGCATGAGGGCGAGGCAAAAGATGAGGGCGGTTATGATTTTGGTAAATTCCGCGCCCGCGTTTCTTTAGAAGGCAAGCGGGGGAAGAAATTGGGGACCGTGACATTTGCCGGAGGCGGTTCCGCTAAAGAGTGGTTCGTCAGGCAAGGGGAGGCGGGCTCAGCCTCCGGTGGCAAAACCCTTCGCGTGAAAAAATCCCAGATAGGGCCAAATTTACCTGAGATGCCCTCTGATGTGATTATCGAAAAACAAAAAAAAGAAAAATCCTAACCGCCTGCTCTTATCCGCAGGTTGATTCGGTCAACCACCTCAATCCCCAAAAAATCGCCTCGCACAATTCTCATTCCCTGCTCGGAAAGCCTTTTGCTTTAGTCACCCGCTCCATCTGCTCCATGTGAAGCGCATCGTGTATCCCCATGTAGTGCATTCGATCGTAGACGTTCAATTCCCCGTATCGGGTGGAAGGGGGAATAAGTCGTTCGAGCTCATGGCCTCGATAGGGAGCCAGCGCCGCTCCCGTTTCCTCGCGCGAGGGCAAGAGAAGGGGAATCATCGCCGAGAGGAGGCGGCCCTCTTTCGGTAGAAGATGATCGGGCGAGGGGACAGCACCCTGCTCGCGCCGCCTGAGCTGATCTATCGTAAATTTTTCGGGGTTATCTGGCGCGTTGTCCCAAACTTTATTTTCTTTCGCATCGCTCAGCGTCTTTAGCAGCCCTTGTCTCGCGAAGGTGTCTGTTAAAAGTATATGCTCTGCGCCTTGGGCAATCGACCACTCTCCGGCTCCTGGCTCCCAGCTTGCCTGGGCGTCAGTGTAGTTCCCCATAAATTTAATGAGGGCTTCCCTGTCGTTAACCGCTGATTTGATTGCTGCGTCGAATTTCTCTTCCGGTGTCATGGCTCCCCTCCGAAATAATTAAAGCATTCAAGGAATGGGTTTAAAGTAGCATGGTTTACAGTGGCAATTCGAATGCGTGGCCATTGTGCCTTGTGCGGACTAAAAAAAATCCATGGGAACCTCTGGTAAGTGACTCGGGGTGGGTTCGGGTGTATTATTAATTAGTGATAATTTTTTTATTAAAAGGTTTTTTTCGATACTGAAGTTCTCGCGGCGGTAAATCTGATTCGTTCTATTTGAGGTCTCTCTGGATGGCTGATAACAATGATCTGCCCAAGGGGCCTGAGCTATCGCCAGAGGAGAGTGCCCAGCTTAAAAAAACGGGTGCTCGTTCCCGAGGCCAAAGAATATTTGTTTTGATGCTACTTATTGCGCTTGGGATAGGTGCTGTTAAAGGCGCCTCCATCTGGAGCAAGAATTACTGGAGTTTCGAGTCGACAGACAATGCCTATGTGAAGGCGACCGTCGTTCCGGTCAGCCCCCAGGTTGCCGCCGTAATTAGTGAAATGCTTGTCTCTGATAATCAGGCTGTTCATGCCGGCGATTTGCTTGTGCGCCTCGACGGGAGGCGTTTTGAGGTTGCCGTAGAAAAGGCTCGGGCCGCCGTCGGCGTGGCGCGAGCCCGCTTTGAGTCGAGTAAGGTTTCTGTCGTGCACTCACAGGGGCGGGTAAGCGGTTTGCTTGACGAGGCGCGAGCCCGTCTGGCCACCCTCAGAAAAACCCTGCTCTCGGCCCGCGCCCTGTTGCTTCAAAAGGGAAAAGAAACGCAAGCCTTCGCCGCCACTCAATCCCGCACACGAGATGAACTTAAGCGAAAGAAAAGCCTCCACCGCCAGCGCGTCATATCGGACGAGGATCTGACCCAGGTTGAAGCCTACTTCAAGGTTGCTGTAGCCAACCACGGAGCCGCCAAAGCGGCCCTGGACGTCGAGGTGGAGAAGGTTGCGGCGCTTGGACAGCAGATAAAGCAACATCAAGCCTCGGTTGGCCTCGCCGTAAACGAGGGGCGCTCGGAGAGGATGGAGGAGTTGACTTCGGATTCCCTCAAGGCCGAGCTCGACGAGGCTGCGGCCGACCTTAAGGATGCGCGTTTGCTCCTCTCGTACGCTGAAATCAGGGCACCTGTTTCAGGCTATATCTCAAGGACGCTGGACCCCGGCACTTATGTTGATAAAGGTCGTCCGCTTCTCTCCATTGTCCAGCTTCACAAGGCCTATATTCGTGCGAATTTCAAAGAAGTCCAACTAGAAAATATTCAGGTGGGCCAGTCCGTTATCGTCAAGATAGACGCCTATCCGAATCACCCCTTCCGAGGACGCATCCATAGCGTCTACTCGGGCACGGGCGACGCTTTCTCCTTGCTCCCTCCCGAGAACGCCACTGGCAACTGGGTAAAAATCACACGCCGGGTTCCCGTGAAGATCCTGCTTGAACAAGCGCCTCCCCCCAATGTTTCCCTCCTTGTTGGCATGTCGGCCCATGTGAAGGTGGATATTCGCGACCGTAGCGGCTCGCGAATGCTCGCCTATCCCCCTCGTTCCCAAAAAAGCCAGACCCTTGTTCGTTGACTAGGGAGCCAGAAAGCGCCGCCCCCTCAAGCGGTGGTGAAACGGCGGCCTCTAGCGGTCAGGAATTTCAGAGCGCGAGCCGGGGAATGGTGACGTTCTCCGTTATGTTCTGCACGTTTATTGCGGTCCTGGACTCGACCATCGTTAATGTTGCGATGAAGCATATGCGGGGGGCGTTCGGGGTCGATCTATCGACGATTACTTGGGTGGCAAGCAGCTATAGCATTGCCCAGGTCATCATGATCGTGATGTCCGCTTGGTGGAGCACCCTTCTAGGTAGAAAGCGTTTTCTCCTCATCTCCATTGCCGTGTTCACTGTTGGCTCGATGATGTCGGGCACGGCGACCACCTTCAACGAAATGATGATTTACCGAGTCATTCAGGGGATTGGTGGGGGAAGCCTTGTTCCGCTCTCCCAAGCCATTTTGAGGGAATCGTATCCGCCCAAGCTCCAGGGGGCGGCGATGGCTCGCTTTGGAATGGGTGTGGTGATGGCCCCGGCCATCGGGCCCATGGTGGGCGGGTACCTCACCGAGGAATTCGGCTGGCCTTGGATTTTCTATATCAGTGTGCCATTTGCCATCTTTGGTTTCATCATGGTGAGTATTTATGTGAAAGATCCGCCTTATTTAAAACGCGGAATTCGGAAAATTGATTGGGGCGGCATTGTCTTTTTGATCGTCGGGCTGACAGGGGTGCAGCTGTTTCTTGAAAGGGGCCAGGAGGAGAACTGGTTCGATTCGACCTGGATTACGTGGGTGGCCGTCATCACAGTGACTTCTCTGGCGGTGATGATTTGGTGGGAGCTTCGTGAAGAGGAGCCCATAGTCGATTTCCGGGTACTTAAAAATGTTCAGCTGAGCGTGGGCTCCAGCATGATGCTTATATTCGGTATTGCCCAGTTCGGGACAACATTCATCTTGCCCCAATTTCTTTTGGATCTTCTCGCATACTCGCCCTCCTATACAGGTTTAATCATGGCCCCTCGGGGCATCATGTTGTTTATAACGCTGGCGGTTGTGGGGCGGCTTTTCCAATATGTAGATCGGCGAATATTCATCCCCGTGGGCGTTGGGCTGATCATCGCCGGGATGGTGGTGTTCTCACGGCTCTCGCTTGAGGCTGATTTCTGGACCATGTTGCCGGGTTTGATTCTCCTCGGCATGGGCGCGCCCTGTATATTTATCACCATGTCGACCGTAGCGCTGGGCAGCGTTCCGCCCGAGCAGGCGACGGCGGCATCGGGAATCTTTAACCTGGCTCGGCGGATGGGTGGGAACATCGGATTTGCGCTGCTCACCACCATTCTTGAGCGGCGGATCGCCTATCACCGGATTAATCTGCTCTCGAACATCAATAATCTGAACGAGGCGTTTGTCCGTTTTAAGAGCGGCCTTGGGCAGACCCTCATCCAAAAGCAGGTGCCGCTTCACATGATCGACGAAAAATCCTACGCCATGATCGAGCGCATGATTGATCGCCAGGCCACCATGCTCGCCTATAATGATCTCTATATATTCCTTGGCTGGCTTTTTGTGGCCATCGTTCCGCTGGTCCTGCTCCTTAAGGCCCGGTCCGACAGTGTAAAATAAACCAGAGAAAACTCTTTTTGCGTCCCCCCATGTCTTGCCAATGAGCTTCTAAGTAAATAAATTACAAAAAATGAGATAGATTTCATTTAACAGGCGATAAGCCGAGATTGAATCTAGTCACCCCTCTTTGTGGCCAAATTTTCAGTGCTAATAAAGTTTTACATGGCGAGGCGCTAACTGCCCATTCGGACATAGCCTTGATACTTAATTCTACCCATCGTGTCTAAAATTCTCTGGATGTGTAATGCTTGCAGGGGTTTATCCATTGCCACACGCAGAATTTTATCGCGTTGATGAGGAGAGTTGGCGTGTCTTTGATTCAGAGAAAATGCCCGCTATGTAGGGACAGCGAACACGACGTTATTGTGGCGCTTGAGCAAAAAGACTTCGTCGAGACTAACGATACATATAATAAAGAAATAGTGCCTTTACTTGCTCTCGAATCCGACCAGCAATACCCGATTGTCGCTTGCCGTGCCTGCCGCATGGTCTATTCCCTCTATCGGCTTGACGATGAGAGGCTCTCGATTGTTTACAACCGGATTATTGATCCGCAAATAAGCCTGGAAAAAACGATGCGTATTTCTCGAAGGCTCCAGGACGTCGCCATTTGGCAGAGTATTCTTCGCCTTCTCGCAGGCCGTGAAAAAGAGCCAGTCAACCTTAAAGTGCTGGATTTCGGTTGTGGCTGGGGAAGTATTCTGCAGGCTGCAAGCGGCCCTGGGGTGACGACTGTGGGACTTGATGCGACGGGCTATAAGTCCGAATGGGCCGAAAAACATGGTGTCATCATGTGCGGATCTGAGGCGGAACTCGAAAATCATCAGCCGTTCGATTTATGTATCTCAACATCGGTTCTTGAGCATGTATCAGAGCCCAGGGAAGTAATCGGGGCGATGGGCAAGGTGATGAAGCCGGGTGGATTCGCCTTTATCGTCTGCGTGATCGACGAGGTGGCCTCCGCTGCTGGCTGGGAGGGACTGCGGCGCAACTTAGCCGATGGGAAGCCGATCACGAAAAACGTTAATCCTTGGGAGCATCTTAATTATTTCACGAAAGATTCGCTCACCGATTTAATGAAAGGCGCGGGGTTTGAGTCCTACACCCATCCCGATGATCGAATCAGAGGGGCGTCATCGTTGACGGGGATGCTCACAGCAGTGGCTAAATCCGTTCACCGCCGAATTCAATATGGTGGAAACCACGTGCCCCCGTTCTGGCGCTATCGCGGTTAAATAGTGGCGGCAGTGACGCCCACCTCCGCTCTGACCTGCCAATTGTTCTCATTTATCCAAGAAAACCACCCAGGACCACTACGTGCGCCTCGTAACGGAAGTTATCGAAATTCCTAGCGGCTTTTCTTTTGGGAGAAATCAGGCAGTAAATCAGGCAGTAGCCAATAAAAATGGGGTGCCCCAAATTAGGAACACCCCGGTAAAGCATTGAATCTACTTCAATTAATGGTCGGGGCGAGAGGATTTGAACCTCCGACCCCTTGACCCCCAGTCAAGTGCGCTACCAGACTGCGCCACGCCCCGGCCTTTTCTGATTTCGAAAGCTAATGATATGTATGCGAGGAAAGCGATTTCGTCAAGGCTGCCCGGCGGTGGCAGCGATGGGGACGATGCCGCTCTTTAGATTGGTGCCAGAGAGATTGGTTGTTCGCCGCGCTGTGCCTCGGCCCCTGAGGCGAGCCATTGACGAGATTCGATGGTTGCCCGACCTGGAAATTGTGGTCAAGGTTTTGGCCCGTAGGGGTACTGCCTGGCCTTGGATATGAAATTGCATGTTGCCGGATACGAGTTGAATCCTCGTTTTTTCGCTTAACGCCTGTAAGCGATAGGAGGCGTTTTTGCCTAGTAGGCGTCCTTCGTTTGTCCTGATATCCATCATGACTTGGCAGGAGGTGTTTTCTCCTAACATCGCGCCATCCAGTAGATAGACCCGGTAGATGCCGCGGGCCGTTTGGCCGCCAAGCTTAAATACGCTGTTGGGCTCGAGAATGAACTTGCAAACTTTATCTCCCGCAAATTTGATGAGCGCGCGCCCTCCTGGCCCGGTTTGTA
This sequence comes from Nitrospinaceae bacterium, assembly GCA_018669005.1. Classification (NCBI taxonomy): domain Bacteria; kingdom Pseudomonadati; phylum Nitrospinota; class Nitrospinia; order Nitrospinales; family Nitrospinaceae; species Nitrospinaceae bacterium. The sequence goes on along the minus strand of JABJAL010000115.1, from coordinate 4,146 downwards.
TGTAATCGTTCGGATGAAGCGAGACCTCGCGAATCAACTTGAATGGTTCTCGGTTCGACGACATCAAAACGGGCGCTCCCTCCAAGGGAAGGGCTATGAGCGATGGCGTTTCATCGGCGTAGAGAGAAAAGCTAGAGGTAGCAATAGTGATGAAAAGGGTGGCGAAAATTGATAGACACAGCAACGGGCGAATTTTCAAAAACGCTGTTTTCATATTCCACCTGGTTGGCGGCCAGGATAAAGAAAAGGCCACAGAACCGAACAGCCTGTTTACATGATTACTTATAAAAATTTTTGGCCTTAACTGCAAGTGCCGCCGCATATAATTCATTGAATTATTGCCATACTAACCTTCGGGCAGTAATGACGCCCGTCCTCATGCCAGCCCACTGCAGGCTGCCCTTGTAGCGTCCATGCTCGATTTTCATACAACGGTCCATGATGACGGCCAAGCCTGCGTTTTGCGCCCGAAGGGCTTGTTGCTCGTTGATAACCCCAAATTGAAGCCATAATGCCTTGACACCAATAGCTATCGCTTGGTCAACAATTTCTCCAACATCCTCAGGGCGCCGGAATACATCCACCACCTCGGGCGGCTCTGGAATATCGGCCAGCGAGGGGTAGCATGGCTCGCCGAGCACCTCCTCGTAGCGAGGGTTCACCGGTATAATATCGAAGCCCATTCGCTGAAGATAATAGGCAACGAAGAAACTTGGTCGAACCTCGTTGGCAGATACGCCTACAAGGGCTACCCGGTGCATTTTCTTAAGTATCTGTTGAATAGTACTCGTGTCCTGGAGCGAAGGATTTGTCATTGTGTGGCACTACTCCCGTCTGCGCCCGCTGTCGCGATGAGGCTCTATTTCGTGGCGGTGGTGAGGCCGCAATCGAGATCCCATAATATATCGTCTATGTGTTCGATTCCGACCGAAATCCGTAAAAGCTCGGGTGTTATTTTTCCGGCTTTCATATCCTCTTGGGTTAATTGAGCATGGGTGGTAGACGCCGGATGGATAATCAGGCTTTTCGCATCGCCCACGTTTGCCAGGTGGCTATGGATTTCCAGCCCCTCAATAAATTTGACGGCCGCCTCATATCCGCCCTTGACCCCGAAAGAGAAAACAGAGCTTTGCCCTTGGGAAAGGTATTTCTGGCCCAAATCGTAATAAGGGCTTGTAGCGAGGCCGGGATAGTTGACGAAGGATACGCGCTCATCGGCGGCGAGAAATTCGGCCACCCTCTGGGCATTCTCCGAGTGGCGCTCCATGCGAAGATGGAGTGTTTCGAGACCCTGGAGAAATAAAAAAGCGTTGAAGGGGCTCGGGCAGGGGCCCATGTCGCGCATTCCCTCGGTTCGGGCCTTGGTGATATAGCCAAGCTCACCAAAGGTCTCGTGGAAATTCAGTCCGTGATATCCCTTCGATGGGCTGACCATGGAAGGGAATTTTCCGTTTGCCCAGTTAAATCTCCCAGAATCGACGATGACGCCGCCGATGCTTGTTCCGTGGCCACCGATGAATTTTGTCGAGGAGTGGACGACGATATCGGCGCCCCAGTCCAGGGGGCGGCACAGATAGGGCGAGGCAAATGTGTTGTCCACAATAAGAGGGACATCGCACTCGTGTGCAATTTTGGCGATGGCCTCAAGGTCGGCTACGTTCGAAAGGGGATTGCCGATGGTCTCGCAGTAGAGGGCGCGGGTTTTGTCGGTGACGGCCTCGCGGAAGGCCTCGGGTCTGTCGGGGTCAACAAATGTCACATTCCAGCCGAATTTTCGAAAACTAACGTCGAATTGGGTGTAAGTGCCTCCGTAGAGGGTGGCCGCCGAAACGATCTCATCTCCGGCCTCAAGTAATGTGAAAAAGGCGAGGAATTGAGCCGCTTGCCCCGAGCTGGTGGCGAGGGCGCCGATGCCGTTCTCAAGGGTGGCCATTCGCTCCTCGAAAACGGCCACGGTGGGATTGCCTATCCGTGAGTAGATATAGCCGTAGTCCTGGAGAGCGAAAAGACCAGCTGCATGGGCCGTGTCTTCAAAAACGAACGAGGAGGTCTGGTGGATGGGTACCGCACGGGAGCCCGTAAGAGGGTCGGGGCGCTGGCCTGCGTGCAGTGCGAGCGTGTCGAAGTGGAAGTTATGGGGAACACCGTCGCTGGTCGTAAAACGCTCATCCTCGGCCATAGCGGCTCCTAAAAAGAATATTTCAAGTCAAAACATTTTTTTTGAGACAAGTTATTTTCTACCCCTTTAAGAATCATCGCAAGACAGAGAGAGTTTTTAAGGGCTCAACGGGTGTGTGAATCAGAGAGCTGGAGGTTGTGGGAGGGAACCAAGTATCTTGATTTGTTTTAGTGAAATTAAAGTTTTTTTTGGGATGTCTCGATTAACGATTGATATTTTAAGTGAATTCGTTTTGTTAGGGTATTGTAATTTTTTATATTAAAGGGCTAATGCTTCTTGGGTATGCCCCGTTAAGTAGTAAAGATAAGGGCTAGAAAGCTCACAAGGATGTGGGTTGCCGCCCAAAACAACCAAGATTGGTTTTCTCCTCAAGGAGGAGGGGTTACCATGGCCGATGCCAATTTGATACTTGCTGTTGCAAGGGGATTGCGCCCAGCGCTCATTACCGGAGCAGTTGCTAATGCACGCTCGGAAGTGAACCAGCTTGTAGCGAGCAAACAGTTAGCTGATCGTAGGACGATGATTGCTCTCGTTGCTGCGAACTCACTACAGAGCCCTATCGGGATAGATGTCCTGGCGTAAGGCTAATTCTGAGATTAGAGTTCCTCGTTTCATCGAGAACTCTAAGTCTCGGTAGTATCGCCTGGATTTTCCTTTTTCCTGCGAACCTATCTGTAGCAAGAAATACAATCCTTCGCGGCCTTTTAAGTGTTCTCTCATCGCATTGACGCTATCCTCTCCATGCTCTTATACTTTTCCATCTTTTTCGCCCCTATATAGTTTGTAGACTACAGCCGATGGCTCGAATACTCCTCTCCAACGATGACGGTGTCACCTCCGAGGGCCTGCTTGCGCTTCACCAGTCGGTGAGTGCGCTCGGGCAGGTTTCTGTCGTGGCGCCTGACCGAGAGCAAAGCGCGGCAGGTCACTCTCTGAGCCTTCATCGGCCCCTGAGAATAGACGTGTTCAAGGAGGGTTGGTGCGCCGTTGACGGCACGCCCACTGATTGTATCAACCTGGCACTTAATGGTCTGTTCAAGGATGCACCACCCGATATTGTCCTCTCGGGCATCAACAAGGGGGGTAATCTGGGCGACGACATCACCTATTCGGGAACAGTGGCCGCCGCGATGGAGGCGACCCTTCTCGGTATCCCCGCCGTAGCGATGTCGCTCTCTCATGAAAACGGCGAGGTGTTGAATTTCGAGTTGGCCCAGGATTTTGCTCAGAAGATCACTAAACAGGTTCTTCAAAACGGCTTGGGTGAGGGAGTGCTTTTAAACGTTAATGTGCCCAATATCCCACTCGATAAATGCCGGGGTGTCCGCGTCACTCGCCAGGGAAAGCGAATTTATGGTGACGCCATTGTCGAGAAAATCGATCCGCGTGGCAGGGAATATTTCTGGATAGGGGGAAGCGGCTTGAATTGGGTTCGCGAGCCTGACACGGATTTCGATGCCATAGTGAACAATTTCATTTCGGTAACGCCCATTCGTTTAGACCTCACGGATTTCGATGCCATCAAAAGCATAGAAAAATGGAACTTTTGATGAACCCATCATTTTTCGGGAGTGGCCCAAAAACGGATAGCCGCTGGGCACGGATGTGTGAGGAGATGATCCAGACGCAACTCCTTGACCGGGGCATCAAGGATAAAAGTGTGATTGCCGCGATGCGACGCGTTCCGCGCCATTTGTTTGCACCCGAGGTGTTCCACGATAAAGCCTATTCGGATCGCGCCCTTCCCATCGGAAATGCCCAGACGATCTCGCAGCCCTATATGGTGGCCATAAGCCTTGAGACCCTTGCCTTGACGGGAGGGGAGAAAGTGCTTGAGATCGGCGCGGGAACAGGATACGTTACGGCCCTCTTGGCGGAGATGGCTGGCCAGATACGGGCTATCGAGAGAATACCGTCCCTGGCCGAATCTGCCCGAGTTCGCCTGGAGAAGCTGGGCTACACGAATT